>QNCF01000035.1 GCA_003644395.1 Candidatus Omnitrophota bacterium | reverse complement strand
TGTATTGATTGATGAGGCAAGAAGTGAATTTATAAAAAATCTTGATAATGATTTGAATATCTCTCCTGCAATGGCGGGCATCTTTAAAATGATAAATAAAGTCAATCAGGAAATTGTTAAGGGAAATATCGGTAAGGAGAATGCAGAAAAGGTAAGGGGATTTTTGAAGGAAATAGATAGTGTTCTTATGATTCTTGATGAGAAAGAAGAAAAATTGCCTGAAGAATATTTAAAACTCATAAAGGAAAGGGAGGAGGCAAGGAAAAGGAAAGATTACAAAAGGGCTGATGAGATAAGGGAATATTTAAAGAAGAAAGGAATAATTTTACAAGATACAAAGTATGGTACAATATGGAAAAGGGAGGAGTAAAATGGATGTGAGAGAGATTCTTAAAAAGGGAATTGTAATTCCTGCTCATCCACTTGCTTTAAATGAGGATGGAAGTTTTGATGAGAAAACTCAGAGACTTCTTACAAGATATTATCTGCATGCAGGGGCTGGTGGACTTGCAATAGCAGTCCACATGACACAGCCTGAAATACATGATGAAAAGGTTGGATTGCTTGAACCTGTTTTAAAATGCGGGATAGAGGAGATAGAGAAATTTGAAAAGGAAAATAATAAAAGAATTGTAAAGATTGGAGGAATTTTTGGAGATACTGAAAGAGCCTGTAAAGAGGCTGAACTGGAGAAAAAACTTGGATATGACCTTGGACTTTTATGTTTATCATCATTTAAAGGGAAAGGACTGGATGAAATAATTGAGCACTGTAAAAAGGTGAGTGAAATTATCCCTCTTTTTGGATTCTATCTGAGTGCTGAATTGGGTGGAGTTGAACTTCCTTTTGAATTCTGGTGCAAATTCCTTGAAATTGAAAATGTTTATGCGATAAAGATTGCTCCTATGAACAGATATAAAACAGTTGATGTAATGAGGGCTGTTGATGAGACAGAAAGGTATGATGTTGCATTGTATACAGGCAATGACGATAATATAGTTTTTGACCTTTTAATGATTTATAAAGGGAAAAAGCAGGATATAAAAATATGTGGAGGGCTTTTGGGACACTGGGCATTCTGGACAAAAAAGGTTGTTGAGCATTTTGAAAAGATAAGGAATATTGTTGATAATAACCTTCCTGTGCCACCTGAGATATTGAAACTCGGTGTTGATATCATTGACCTTGACAGTGCTGTATTTGATGCAAGGCATAACCTTGCAGGTTGTATACCCGGTGTCCACTATATGCTTTTTAAATGCGGTCTTATGAAAAGTATAAGGTGTGTCAATCCATCATTAAAATTATCACCAGGTCAGAAAGAGGAGATTGATAGAGTTTATGAGGAATATTCTTATCTGAGCGACCAGGATTTTGTTAATGAAAATATTGATAAATGGAGGAAGGATTAACATTGATTGAGATACTGATTGTAATAGCGATCATCTCTTTCCTTTTGAGTATATGCTTGCCTGCTTTTCAAAAAGCAAGAGTGAAGGGTTTAATTGTAAGGACTAAGATGATAATATCTTCAATTGAATCTGCTTTATCAATGTATGAGAGCGATTTTGGTGATTATCCACAGAGCAAAAATACAAGCAAAATACTTGTTGAACTTCTGCAAGGCCCATGTGATAGTCCACGCTGGAATGGCCCATATATTAAATTCAAGAAAGATGATATTGATAAAGATGGGAACATTGTTGATGCATGGAAAAACCCGATTATATACAGATACCCGCAATCTGCCTATAAAAATATCCAGTATTTAATTGTCTCTGCAGGGCCTGACAGGAAATTTGGAACTTCCGATGATATTGGAAACTGGTAATTTTAAAATGAGATATTTAAAATCTGGAATTATCATACTTTTTCTTCTTTCAGGATGCCAAAAACAGATTCTTAAAAAACCATCTGAAAAAGTGGAAGTTGAGTCTCAGATCCAAATTGAAGAAGAGAATTTGCCTGAATTTAAAAAGATTATCAAAACAGGTCAGATACCACTTGGCAAAATACCTGAAGGAGTTGAATTTGTTCCTCCAGAAAAGATAAGTAAAGAACTTGAAGATATTTTCAGAAGGATTTATTTTGATTTTGACAGTTACAAGATTAAAAAGGAATATTATAAAGTTCTTAAAAGGATTGCAGATTACCTTATTAAAAACCCGAAAATACTTGTTATTATTGAAGGACATTGCGATGAAAGGGGAACAAGAGAATATAATCTTGTTCTTGGAGAACAGAGAGCACTGAGTGTCAGGAAGTTTTTAATTCTCATGGGAGTACCTTCAAAAAGGCTTTTTACTGTCAGTTATGGTGAAGACAGACCACTTGACCCAAGACACTGTGAAGAAGCATGGGCAAAAAATAGAAGGTGTGAATTTTTAATCTCAAAATGAAAATAATAAAATTTATCCTTCCATTAATTTTCCTTTCAGGATGTTTAAATGTTCCTTTAAAGGATTCTCCTGAAAAAGAAAATATTGAAGAAAAGGTTAATTTTCTTGGTGTGGAGGTTGAGAGTCTTAAAGGAAAGATTGATAAGATTGAAAGGATTTTAAAAGATAATGAAGAAAGGCAAGAAAAAGAAAAGGAAAGGATTATAAAATATTTTGAACTGAAATTTTCAGATTTTGAAAGCAGATTGAACACACTTAAGGAAAGTCAGAAGGAATTTTACTCTATTATTGACCAGTTTAACAAATCCTTCAATTTGATCAACCAGAATCTTTTAAAATTACAGGAAAGCATTATCAAAATCCAGCAAAATCAGAAAGATTTAAAAAACTGGATTGAAAAAAGGATAATGGAGGAAAAACTCATCACAAGTAAAGAGATACAGAATATAACTGATAGCAAAATAAAAGTCTTTGTTGAGGAACTTGCAAAACAGGCTGGAAAGATTGCCAAAATTGAAGAATCTGTTAAGAGTATGGAGAAAAATATTAAAGAGAATTTTAAAAAGATTGTTGAAGAACTCACAAACCATGAAAGTCAGATTATCCATATTGAAAATGAAATTAAAAAAGATATGGCTTCATTTAAAAAATCAGTTGATTCTGCGATAGAAGGTATTTACAGCGATGTGAATTCACAATTAAAAAAGAATTTCTCAGTTATACTCAGTGAACTTTCAAAACATGAAAGTTCAATCTGCAATCTGGAAAAAAGAACATCTTCCATTGAGGATATTTTCAAATACAGGCCAGAAATTGTTAAAACAGGAGAAAATCTTGAATATCTCCTTGAAGAAGAAAAGAAAAGACTTGAGGAAGAGTATAAGAGGGAACTTGAGAAAAGATTGCTTTTCTATGCAAAGATTAAAAATTTGCTTGATGAAATTTCAAAATATGAAAGTCAGCTTGCAATATACAAGGCAAAAATTAAACTTTTTGAATCAATAAATTTAGATACTTCATTAAGTCCTTTCAAATTTTATATAGTTAAGAAAGGTGATACTCTCTGGAAGATTGCAAGAGATTTCAATACTTCGGTTGATTATTTGAAAAGATTGAATGGACTTGATACTGATTTAATAATTGTTGGACAGACACTTAAAGTTCCTGTTAAATAATTAATATGGAGATAAGAATAAGGTTTTTAAGTATTTCTTTCTCTTTTCTTCTCCATTTAATAGGGATTCTTTTGATATTTCTTTTATGCGGAAGGTATAAAGAAGTTGAAAATCCTCAAAAGATATTTATAGCAAGTATCGTTGAGATACCGAAGGAGAAAATATATACACCTGCAAAGAAAACAATTTCTAATAAAACATCCTACGTTTCCAGATTAAAGAAAAAGATAACACCAGCAATTAAAAGAAAAAAATATTTAAGAGAATTTAATGTTAAAAGGAAAGAGTTTTCCCCTTCTTCTTACAGAAAGAAATTGATGGAAAAACTTGGGAATTTTGAAGTTAAAAAAAGTAAAGGGGATTTCTCTTATTCAAAATATATTAAGGAGATTGAGGAAAAATTATCAATGCTCAAGAGGGAAGGGAGAGAAGAAAGAAAGAAAAATTATGATATTCCAAAGATTGAAAATATAAAATTTAAAATAAATCCTGTCCCATCAATTGAAAAGCCATCTTTACCTTTGCCTTTATGGTATTTAAGGATTATAAGGGAAAGGATTGAGGAGAACTGGAATTTGCCAGAATCTTTAAAGTTAATGGATGAAAGTGCAATTGTATCTTTCAGAATTTATAAGGATGGGAAGATATCAGAACCTGTATTTGAAAAACCTGCAAGATGGAGCAGTTTCAATAAATCTGTATTAAATGCTATAAAGAAAAGTTCTCCTTTCCCACCTTTACCAGAATCAATAAACAGGAAATATATAGAGGTAACTGTTGAGTTTACAGGTAAAGGATTGAGATAATTTACATCCTTTCAGGGAGAGATATATTTAGAAGTTTTAATGAATTTGAAAATACATAAAATAGAGCTTTTATAAGTGCTAGCCTTGAAAGTGTAATTTTTTTATCATCCCCAACTATCCTTACTTTCTGGTAATATGAATGGAATAGTTTTGAAATTTCAAGTAAATATTCACAGAGAAGATGTATTTCATAAGTGGAAGATATTTTTTCCAAAATTTCAGGGAATTGAGAAAGTTTCTTAAGAATATCTATCTCTTCCTTTTCCTTCAAAAATGATATTTCTGCATTTTCAATCTCATTTTCCTTTATCCCCTTTTCTTCTGAATATTTAAGAAGATGCTTCAATCTCACATATGCATACTGCAGATAGTAAACAGGGTTTTCTGAATCTCTTTTCTTTGCAATTCCAATATCAAAATCAAGATGGCTTTCTGCTTTCCTGAAGATAAAAAAGAACTTTGAAGCATCTGGCCCTATCTCATCTATCAACTCTCTTAAAGATATGAACTGTCCTTTCCTTGTTGACATCTGTATTTTTTCTTTACCTTTATAAAGGGTTGTTAACTGGACTATTATTATCTTTAAATTTTCAGGATTGAAACCAAGAACCTCAACTGCTGCTTTAAGCCTTTTTATATATCCAAGATGGTCTGGCCCCCATATGTTTATCAGAATATCATACCCTCTTTCTATTTTATTTTTATGGTATAAAATATCTGTGAGAAAATATGTATAACTTCCATCGCTTTTCACAAGAACTCTGTCTTTATCATCTCCAAAATCTTTACTTTTAAACCATAAACATCCATCCTTCTCATAAACAACTCCCTTTTTCTCAAAAAACTTTATCAATTTTTCTGCCTCATTTAAAAAACTGCTCTCTTTAACCCATCTATCAAATTTAACTCCAAATATATCAAGATCTTCTTTTATAGTTTTGAGAATCTCATTTACTGCGAAATTTTTAAAAAATTCATCAGATAAATCATCTCCCTTTATTTTTTCTGCAATCTTTATCAGGTAATCTCCATGGTATCCTTCTTCAGGAATCTCCATATTTTCTCCTTTCAACTGGTAATACCTTGCTTTAAGAGACTGACCGAGAAGTTCTATCTGTTTTCCGCAATCATTTATATAGTATTCTTTTTCAACACTGTATCCTGCAAATTCCAGTATTCTGCTTAAAGATTCACCAAAAGATGCCTGTCTTCCATGCGCTATTGTCAAAGGGCCTGTAGGATTTGCACTCACAAATTCAACAAGAACTTTCTTATTTTCATTCCCTTTCCCGTAATTTTCTTTCTCTTTCAATATTTTTTTAATTACAGAAAGGTAAACATCTTTCTTTAAAAAGAAATTTATAAAGCCATTTTTAAACTCAGCCCTTTCAATAAAATCAAGATTGAGCCTTTCTATAATTTCCTGTGCTATTTTAAATGGTGGGTAATTATCTGTTGAAATTTTGAATGCAATATTTGTTGAAAAATCTCCAAATTCCTCCTTTATCCCCCTTGCTATTTCAACTCTCCCATCAAATTTTTTTCTTACCTCTTCAGGAAATTCCTTTATTATCTCTGAAATATTATCAGCTATCTTTCTTTTTATCTCTTTCATCTCTTATTTCTTTCAAAATCTCTTCTATCCTGTATTCTTTCCTTTCATCAAGCAAAAATTCAACAGATGGCATATATTTAATTGAAAGTCTTTTTGCAAGTCTGTTCTGTATATATTTTTCAGCACTCTTTATCCCTTCAAATGCAATCTTTTTTTCTTCTTCACTTCCCATAAAACTAATCATAACCTTTACATGCCTTAAATCAGGACTTATCTTCACAGATGTAATTGTGAAAAATATTATTCTCGGGTCAGATACCTCTCTCCTTATAACATCTTCTATCTCTTTCCTTATCAAACTTTCAAGTTTTTTCTGTCTTCTCTCTATTTTACCTCCTATTTATCATAGATATTCTGCTTCCATGGAATCTCTTCCTGCTCCTGCTTTGCAAGCACCATTTTAAAAGGTTCAAGATTTTTCATCAAAATCACTCCTGGCCCAACAATTGAAGATGGACCTATAATCCTTCCTGGCATCAACATGGCTCCAATCCCTGTGCGGGAATAATCTCCAAAAAGCACACCTGAAAATTTCCCTGCTTCATATTTAACACCATTTATTATCACCTGATTGGGTCTATCATCAAATCTCCTTGTTCCCACCATTGTTCCAGCACCAATTTCACTCCTTTCCCCAAATATTCCTGCCATTTCACAATAATGGACAAGATATGATTCATCAAGGACTATACCTTCAAATTCAGCACAGTGAGTTATTCTGCACTTATTCCCAATACTTCCCCAGATTCTGCAGTGAGGCCCGATAATGCAATCGTTTCCAATCACTGTATATGGTAGTATCTGGGAACCTTCAAGAATAACAGTATTTTCTCCTATCCAGACAGGTCCCTTTATCATCACATTCTTTTTAATAACAGAATTTTTTCCCAAATAAATATTCCCTTCAATTTCTGCCCCTTCTTCAATCCTTGCTCCTTCTTCCACAACTTTCTTTTTAAGTTCCTTTTCCATCTCCTTTACCACACATTCAAATATTTCCAGTGGTTGCCATGGTAAATCCATATCTATTGTCTTTCCAATCTTTACACCTATCAATGGTTTTCCTTCCTCTGCCAATACCTTGCATATTGAACCGAGTTCCTTCTCCTGCAATGGAAATATTCCATTTCCAGTCTCTTCTGTTATATCAGGTAAAAACTGGAGGTATTTCCATATCTCCTTTTTAAAACAGTAAATTCCTGAAAGTAATGGGTAATCTTTATAATGTGGGTCTTTCCAGTGGTAATTGATTATAAAATTATCTTTAACTTCAACTGCTATACCATACCTTCCTTCCCCATCCTCTACCGCTGCCACTCCTGTTTTGCTTTTTCCAATTTTTTCCTTTAACTTTTTTATCACCTCTTTACCAAAATATACATCTCCATAAATTACAATAAAATCCTCATCACCGACCCATTGCCTTGCTTCCAGAAGTGCCTGTCCTGTCCCTGAAATATCTGCCTGATTGATATATGTTATTGTGCAACCAAAATTCCTGCCATCTTTAAAATAAGATTTTATCCTTCCCTGACGGTGACCAACAACTATTCCGATTTCCTTAATCCCTTCCTCAACAAGTCTTTCAATGGTATATTCAAGTAAAGGGCGGTTTGCCACAGGGAACATGGGTTTTGGACGGTAATATGAAAATGGCATGAATTTCTCTCCCTTACCTGCTGCCAGAATTACCCCTTTCATTTTCCCTCCTTTTCTGAAGAATAAACTATTTTACCATTAAATATTGTATAAACAACTTTTCCTTTCAATTTCCATCCAATAAATGGGGAATTTTTGCTCTTTGATTTTATATCTTCCTTCCTGTAAATCCATTCTTTATTCGGGTCAAATATTACAATATCTGCTCTTTTTCCTTCTTCAACCTTTCCCCTATCAATACCGAGTATTTTTGCCGGGCATATTGTAAATTTTGAAATTATCACTTCAATCGGTATCCCTTTTTCAGTCAATTTTAATGAAAGTGGCAGGGCTGTTTCAAATCCAATTATTCCGTAAGGTGCATCTTCAAATCCAGATTCTTTCTCTTCATCTGTATGTGGAGCATGGTCAGTCACTATACAGTCAATCGTCCCATCCTTTATCCCTTCTATTATAGCCTCAATATCTTTTTCTGTCCTTAAAGGAGGTGATACTTTTGCATTTGTATTGTATCCCTTTACAGATTCTTCTGTTAAAGTGAAGTGGTGGACTGTAACCTCACAGCTTATATTTTTATTTTTCTTCTTTGCTCTCCTTAAAATCTCAACACTTTCTGATGTTGTTATATGAGCAATATGGAGTTTTCCTCCTGTTAATTCTGCTAAGGATACATCCCTGTATACCATAATTTCTTCTGCCTGCCTTGGAATCCCGGGAAGTCCCATCTTTGTGGAAAGAGCCCCTTCATTCATAACACCATTTTTTGAAAGGTTCTGGTCTTCTGAATGGGAAATTATAACTTTTCCAAATACCTTTGTATATTCAAGTGCTCTCCTCATGATAAGACTATCCATTACACAATTCCCATCATCTGAAAACGCAACTGCACCTTCCTCAACCATCTCTCCATACGGTGCAAGAACCTTTCCTTCCCTTCCAACTGTTATGCATCCAATCGGTAAAACTTCACATAAAGCATCTTTTGCTCTATCGTATATAAATCTTATTGCAATTTTGTTATCAAGTGGAGGGTCTGTATTTGGCATACAGCAAATAGTTGTGAATCCACCACTTACAGCAGATAAACTCCCTGTATAAATGGTCTCCTCATCCTCCCTTCCAGGTTCGCGGAGATGTGAGTGCATATCTATTAAACCAGGAAAGACATATAAATTTTCTGCTTTTATAATATGGGAATTTTTATAATTTAAATTTTTCCCTATTTCCTTAACCTTCCCATCCTCAATGAAAATATCAAAAACTCCGCTTTTACCACCGGGATTTATCAATCTCCCTTTTTTAATAAGTATCCTCATAAAATCCTCCTTTCTCTTTTGAAAATTTTCAAAACTTCACCTGCAAGGTAAAGTGAACCACATATACATAAATTCTTCTTTCTTTTTTCAATCTCCTTCAAAGCTTCATCCACTCTTTTAATTATTTCTATTTTAATTCCTTTCCTCCTCTTAGAAAAATCTGCAAGAATTTCCGGTTCAATCGCCCTTTCAGAATCAATGCGTGTAAAAATTATCTCATCTGCTATACTAAATATTTTTTTTAACATATTCCTCCAATCTTTATCCTTCATTATACCAACAAGAAAAGAGAATTTCTCACCCGGAAATACTTCTGAAATTGTTTTTTTGAGAATCTCTATCCCTTCAGGATTGTGTGCACCATCAACTATTATAATCGGATTTTCTTTCAATATCTGGAATCTTGCAGGCCAGTAAGTATTCTCCACTCCTTTATAAATTGATTCATCTTTTATTCTGAAGCCATTTTCTTTTATAATACATGATGCCTGTATTGCAAGAGAAATATTCTGAATCTGGTGTCTTCCAAGAAGTTTTGTCTTCAACCCTTTATATTTTTCATTCCCGTAAAAGTTAAAAATCTGACAGGAAACTGACTGGTAAACCCTCTTTGCCCTGAAATCCTTCAGATAAGTATATATTTTTGCCTTTTTCTCCCTTACCTTTTCCATTATAATATTTTCACAAACCTTTTTCTGTCTGCCAGATATTACACAACTTCCACTTTTTATTATCCCTGCTTTCTGGAGGGCAATTTCATTAAGTGTTCTTCCAAGATAATTTGTATGGTCTAAACTTATAGGTGTCATTATCTCCAAAAATGAAGGTAAAACATTTGTTGCATCAAATCTCCCTCCCATACCAACTTCTGCAACAAGAATATCAACTTTTTCCTCAAAAAAATATAAAAATCCTATTACTGTAAGTGCCTCAAAGAATGTCGGGTAATTATGGTAAGGTAAATCAGAGATTATCTTTTTAAGTTTCTTTATATAAAAATTTAGTTTTTTATCTGAAATGGGCTTATTATTCACACATATCCTTTCATTTATCTTTAAAAGGTGCGGGCTTGTATAAAGTCCAACCTTATATCCTGAATGGTAAAGTATTTCGGAAAGAACCTTTGCAACAGACCCTTTCCCGTTTGTTCCCCCTATTAATATTGAAGGGTATTTCAGATGTGGGTTTCCAAATTTTTTAAGCAAGTATAATGTTTTATCAAGACCAAGTTTTATCCCGAAGTCTGAAAGTCTTTCAAGGAATTCTATGGGTTTTTCCATCAATGGAAGATTTTAAGAATCCTTTCTATTGTTGGTTTCAGATCCTTCCTTTCAACTATCATATCAAGCATCCCGTGTTTGAAAAGGAATTCAGAGCGCTGGAATCCAGGAGGTAATTTCTGTTTTATAGTCTGTTCAATAACTCTTGGACCTGCAAATCCAATTAAAGCATTCGGTTCAGCAATTATAATATCTCCAAGGAAAGCAAAACTTGCTGCCACTCCTCCCATTGTGGGGTCTGTCAGTACTGAAATGTAAAGAACCATCTCCTTTTCCATCTTTCCAACCTCTGATGCTGTCTTTGCCATTTGCATTAAAGAAATTGCACCTTCATACATCCTTGCTCCTCCTCCACCACCTGAAACAGAAATAAAAGGGATTTTCTTCTCAATAGCTCTTTCAGCTGCCCTCACAAATTTCTCTCCAACAACAGAACCCATACTTCCCATAAGAAAGTGGGAATCAAGAATTGAAATAACTACAGGGATACCTCCTATATTGCCTTCTCCAACAACAATCGCTTCCTTCATACCTGTTTTATCCATCTCCTCTTTCAATTTTTCCTTATAAGATTTTGCTCCAACAAAGTTAAGGGGGTCTGCAGGTAAAATTTCACTCCACAATTCCTTAAAAGTCCCTTCATCTATAAGGGTCTCTATCCTTTCTGAT
>QNCF01000034.1 GCA_003644395.1 Candidatus Omnitrophota bacterium | reverse complement strand
TATTATCTTACCACCCAGAAGATACTTAAAAATAAAAAAACAGAACTGGTTGTATGGCCTGAAAGTACTTATCCTGATTTAATAAAAGAGAAGATACTTAAAAAAATAAAAAGATTGAGCAAAAGGTATAGATGTGGAATCATCTTTGGTTCACTGATAAAGGAAAACGGTGATATTTTTAATTCAGCAATCTTTGTAAAAGGAGAAAAGATTGAACTATATAAAAAAATCCATCTTGTTCCTTATGGAGAGTTTGTCCCTGGAAGAAGGTTCAGAATAATCAGAAAAATATATTCAGAAGTTGGTGGAAATTTGCCTAATTTGAAACCGGGAAACAGATATTTAATTTTCAAATTCAAAAATTTCAAAATCTCTGCTCCTATATGTTTTGAAAATATTTTCCCCGACCTGATAAGGAAGTTTAATATGAAAGGAGCAAATCTTTTCATTGTTATAACAAACGATTCATGGTTTGGTAAATCTGCTGGGCCATACCAGCATTTTGCTCATAACATATTCAGGGCAGTAGAAACAGGGAAATATTTTGTCCAGGTCTCAACAACAGGAATAAGCGGAATTATCTCTCCAGAAGGTAGAATTGTTTCCTCTGTAGGGAATGGGAAAATTTTTGTAAGAGGGTTTATTCAAAAGAAAATACCATGCATAGAAGGGGAAACATTTTATTCAAAATATGGTAATATTCCTTTATTCATCCTTTCCACTGTTATTACAGGAGTTATTCTATGCAAAAGATAGAAAAACTTGAAGAGCAGATCGGTTATAAATTTAAGAATAAGGAACTTTTAATCAAGGCATTAACTCACCCTTCTTATTCAAATGAAGATTCCTGTGAAAGGCTTGAATTTCTTGGAGATATAATTCTTGATGCGATTGTGGGAATTTATCTTTTCAAAAAATATAAAGATAAAAATGAATCTTTTTTAACTGATTTGAAATCTGCTTATGTAAACAGAAATTTTCTGCATAAAATAGGAACTTCTCTCAATTTAAAAAAATATATAAGGTTTAAAGGGAGCAAAATACTTTATTTTGATAGATTTGTTGAATCTCTTATAGGAGCAATTTATATAGATGGTGGATGGAGGAAGGTTGAAAAATTTGTAAAAAATTTTATACTTAAAATCCCTCTTGAACCACTGAAAGATTATAAAACCATACTTTACAGATTTTCAATCCAGATTTCCAATTCCCCTCCAGTTTACCAGATAGTTAAAGAAAAGGGGCCTCAGCATAATAAAACATATGAAGTAAAAGTGAAAATTAAAGGGAAAAGGTATGTGGGAAGAGGGAAGGGGAGAACAAAAAGAGAAGCAGAGATGAACGCAGCAAAAGATATACTCCAAAAATTCAATATTATCACTTCCTGTAAATGAAATACTGTTCCAAAATAGCCGCTATATTCATCGTAACCCAGTATAAAAGCAATCCTGATGAAAAATTGTAAAATAGAAAGAGAAATAGAAGCGGTATAAAATATGCAAGACTTCTTTGTGAAGGGTCAGTAGGAGTGAATTTCTGCTGAATGTAGGATGTTATTGTCATAAGGATTGGTAAAATGTTAACTGGAAACTTCCCTATTCTGAAAATAGTATCTGGAAGGGATAGGTCTTTTATCCATAAAATAAATGGAGCGCCTCTTAAAAATATTGAATTTCTCAAAGAAATGAAAAATCCTATAAAGATAGGAATCTGTATCAGGAAAGGGATGCATCCTCCAAAAGGATTTATTTTATACTCACGATAAATATTCATGAGTTCCTTCTGTAACTGGTATGGATTATCTTTATATTTCTGCTGAATATCCTTCAAATATGGTCTCAACTTCTGTAACTGTTTCATTGAATAGAGACTGCTCTTTGTGAGCGGGAAAAATACTGCTCTTATAAGAAGTGTAAGGAGAATTATTGACCATCCCCAGTTTGGAATTACTTTATATATCTGCGAAAGGAGGAGAAATAAAAATCTTCCTATTGATACAAATAAACCTCTTCCAAAAATATCCTCTTTAATCTCTTTTGAAGCAATAAAATAGTCTGAAGGGCCTGCATAAAAAATCCCTTCTATCTTATAATCTTTTTCAATTCTCAAATCAGAATACTTTATACCAAATACAACATTTTCACCTTCCTTTACCACAAAACCATTCCCTTTCTCTTCCACCTGCAATAAAACCATTTTATACCTTGAAATACAACATATCAGTGAAGTATCTTCAAAATCAATTTTTTGATGAATCCTTTCTATCGCCTTTTTATAAACTCTCCCTTTTGATTTAACAAGAATAACAGGAACATCGTATCTGTTTCTCCTTAATCCAATATGGATTTTCCCGCCTATGATTGTGTAATCTTTTAACTTTAAAGATTTTTTCTTTTTATTGATGAAATTTATTGAAAATTTTAAAGAATATTTGCGTGGGGAAATTTTAAATCTTTTCTCCTCTTTTAAATATGGATATGGTCTTCCTTCAAGGATTATCTCTCCATCACTGTATCTGTAATCATATTTTACTTTCTTCCACCTGTTTATATCTTCACAGAAATCAAAAAGAGAAAGTGAATTCTCAAAGATGTAAAAATATTTTTCGTTTTCCCTCACATAATTTTTAAGACCAATCTCTTTTATCAATCCTCCACAGGCATCAATTTTACCGACAAAATATTCATTCTGGAACTGGAAAAGATTGGGTGAATATTCTAAGGAAAATTTATCTTTCCTTTCTTCCACAACTTTTTTCTCAACTGGATGGTAAACCTTTTTAACAGGATATTTTTTCCTGTAATAACTCCCATAAATAAGGATTATAAGAAGCGATAAAAGAAAAGCCAGAAGTAATCTGTGTTCTTCCTTCATTTTTCTATCCAGTTTTCAACAGGGTCATATCCTCCAGGATTAAATGGATGACACCTTCCCAACCTTCTCATTGCAATAATTATCCCTTTTACTCCCTTCCTTTTTATAACCTGGACTGCAAATTCTGAACAGGAAGGATAAAATCTGCAATTTCTCCCAAAAATTGGTGAAATAAAAATCTGGTATATCTTTATTATAAAAATTAAGAGTTTTGACATTTCAATTCCTCAAAAGCCTTATTCAGAGTATCAGAGATCTTCTCCCTTCCTGCTTCTTTTATTTCCCTTTTAAATACAAATAAAAAGTCACCTTTTTTAAAATTTTTCCTCACAAATTCCCTTATTATTCTTTTTATATAATTCCTCTTTACAGGCTTTATAACTTTTTTACTTGCAATAAATCCTATTTTAAAATATGGAGATTCCCTGAAGTAAAGAGTAAAATAGGGGAAATTGAGACATTTACCTTTTTCCATAAGTTCCCTTATCCTTGCTTTCATTAACCTGCCAATCTCTTCCTTCCTTTTCTCCTTCTTCTGTTTATAATCTTCCTTCCGCTCTTGGTTCTCATCCTGGCAAGGAATCCAATCTTCCTTTTCCTTTTTAATTTATGTGGCCGGTATGTGATTGACATTTCTTTCCCCCTAAATTACAGGTCAATATTATACTCCTTTAATAATTTTTCTTCAAGTCTGGAGGATTTCAATCTATGGAAGAATTTATAGTTTGTTAAATCCAAGTAAACTGGAGTAATTGAAACATAACCTTCTCTCACTGCTTCAACATCGCTTCCCTTTTCTCCTTCAATCTCTTTAAAATTCCCTTTAAGCCAGTAATAAGGTATCCCACGAGGGTCAATCCTTTTCTCATACCATTCTTCAAATCTTGCCTTGCTTTGATAAGTAATTTTAAATCCCTTTATCTTTTTATTTGGAATATTGATATTGAGGAAAGTATCCTGTGGAATTTTTATTCTTTTTATATTTTTAATTATTGAGATTGTTACTCTGGCAGCTAAATCAAAATCAAAATCTTTAAAATCAGCAAGAGATACTGCAATTGATGGTATTCCAAGAATTGCTCCTTCTGCAGCAGCTGAAACTGTCCCTGAGTAAATGATATCCATACCGAGATTTGGACCGAGATTAATTCCTGATATCAAAAAGTCTGGCTTTTCCTTCATTACAAGTTTAATACCTATTTTCACACAATCAACAGGAGTTCCATCAGTTACATATGCAGAAAATTCATCATCCAGTTTCACATACCTCAATCTCAATGGTGAAGAAAGATTTATGGAATGCCCTGCTGCACTTTTCTCCCTTTCAGGAACAACAACACATACATCCCCAATCTCCTTCAAAAATTTCCACATCACCTTTAATCCTTCAGAATAAATTCCATCATCATTCGTCAGGAAAAACTGGAGTTTCTTCATTTTTTAAGAATTTTTAAATGGAGCAGACCGGACTTGAACCGGCAACCTTCCGCATGCGAAGCGGACGCTCTCCCATTGAGCTACTGCCCCATAAAATAATATTATATCAATGTTGAAGGAGAAAAGAAAATAGGATATAAAATAGATTAAAATGTGGAAGAGAATAAAAGAGGATATAAAGACAGTATTTGAGAGAGACCCTGCAGCAAGAAATATTTTTGAAGTAATAACAAGTTATCCTGGATTACATGCTATATGGCTACATAGAATAGCACATTTTTTATGGAAAAAGGGGATGAAAACATTTGCAAGGTTTATTTCTCATATAAACAGATTATTTACAGGGATTGAAATCCATCCAGGAGCAAAAATAGGAAGAAGATTTTTTATTGACCATGGGATGGGAGTTGTTATTGGAGAAACTGCGGAAATAGGAGATGATGTATTGATATACCAGGGTGTAGTGCTTGGTGGGACATCCTTAGAAAAAAAGAAAAGGCATCCCACGGTAGGGAATAATGTGGTGATAGGAGCAGGAGCAATAATTCTTGGACCGATTAAAATAGGAGATGGAGCAAAAATAGGGGCAGGCTCAGTTGTTATAAAATCTGTCCCTCCAGGTGCTACAGTTGTGGGTGTGCCTGGAAGAATTGTTGAAGAAAAAAGAAAGATCAAGATAGATTTAGAGCATGGAAAACTACCTGACCCGATTGCTGAAACTTTCAAATTTATTATTGAAAAACAGCAAAAACTTGAAGAAAGAATAAAGAGGCTGGAAAGCAGAGAAAAATTAAAAATTGATGAATATTCTGAGGAGAAATGAAAAAGATTATTTTTCTCTTAATTATCTTTCCACTTTATGGATGGTGCTTTGTCTCTCATTACCATTATGTAAAAAAGGGAGAAACACTTTTCACAATTTCAAAAAAGTATGGGGTTCCCGTAGAAGAACTGAAGACTCTCAATAATTTGAAAAGTTCAGTAATATTTCCAGGACAGAGACTCCTTATAAAAAGATACGATGATGAATGGCTGTATTATACAGTTAAAAATGGTGATACTCTGTGGAAAATAAGCAGAAGATACCGTGTTTCAATTCCAACTCTCAAAAAGATAAATAATTTAAAAAATGATTGTATAAGACCTGGAGAAAGATTAAAAATAAAAAGAAAGAAAATCAATACCTCAAATTACAGGGTTAAAAGGAGCCCAATTTTCCCATCAAATTTAAATAATGTCGTTGTTGAGGAGGCACTGAGTTATCTCAATACTCCCTATAAATTTGGTGGAAGAGGCAAAAATGGGATTGATTGTTCTTCTCTTATAAAACTTGTATACAGAAAAGTTGGAATAAATCTCCCAAATACATCTTATTTACAATACAGAAAAGGGATACCTGTTAAACTTGAAGAGGCAGAACCTGGTGATGTTGTTTTTTTCAGAATAAATGGTAGAATAAGTCATGTGGGGATATATCTTGGAAATAAACTCTTTATCCATGCAAGCAGTAAAATGAAGAAAGTAACAATAAGCAGTCTGGAAAATTCTTATTTCAGAAGACATTTTGCAGGGATTAAAAGGTATCTTCCTCAAAAACATATTTTACTTGTCAAAGGGGATTAATAAATGGCTGGAGAATATGAAATAATAATCGGTCTTGAAGTCCATGTCCAGCTTTTAACAGAATCAAAAATGTTCTGTGGCTGTTCAACAAAATTCGGTATGCCACCAAATACTCAGGTCTGTCCAGTATGTCTTGGTATGCCAGGGGTATTGCCTGTTATAAATTATAAAGCTGTTGAACTTGCCATAAAGGCAGCACTTGCTTTTAATTCAAAAATCTCAAAATTCTGCAGATTTGCAAGGAAAAATTACTTCTATCCAGACCTTCCAAAAAATTATCAGATTTCACAGTATGAAGAACCTCTTGCAGTTGGAGGATATATCGTTGTTGATGGGAGAAAGATACACCTTAAGAGAATACACTTAGAGGAGGATGCAGGAAAATTATTACATCCAGAAAAGGGAGAAGACTATTCACTCATTGATTTCAACCGTGCAGGGATTCCACTGCTTGAAATAGTATCTGAACCTGAAATTAGAAGTCCCCAAGAGGCTGAAAAATACCTTTTAACTCTCAAGCAGATATTGGAATACCTTGATATAAGCGATTGTAATATGGAAGAGGGTTCTTTAAGATGCGATGCAAATATATCTGTAAGAAGAAAAGGTGAAAATAAAATGGGAACAAAAGTTGAAGTTAAAAATATGAACTCATTTAAAGGTGTAAGAAGGGCTCTCTCTTATGAAGCTAAAAGGCAGATTGATATTCTTGAAAATGGAGGGGAGATTATTCAGGAAACACGTCTGTGGAATGAAAACTTACAGATTACAGAAGGTATGAGAGGGAAAGAAGAAGCCCATGATTACAGATATTTCCCTGAGCCAGACCTTCTGCCACTCACAATTGATGATAAAATGATAGAGACAATTAAAAAACAGATCGGTGAATTGCCTGGTGAAAGAAAAGAGAGGTTCTGCAAACAGTATAACCTTTCTCAATATGATGCAGAAATTTTGACTTCAAAAAAGGAAATAGGGGATTACTTTGAAAAATGTGTAAAATTACTCAATCAACCGAAAGTTATTGCTAACTGGATAATGGGAGATTTAATGGCTCTTTTGAAAGAAAAGAAAGCAAAAATAAATGAAACAAAATTGACACCTGAACTACTCACAGAAATTATCTCTCTTGTAATAAACAATAAGATAACTGCAAATGTTGGAAAGGAATTGCTTGTTGAAGTCTTTGAAACAGGGAAAAGCCCAAAAAAGATTGTTGAGGAGAAGAAACTTTTACAGATAGAAGATGATGGATTTATCATAAAGGTGGCAGAGCAGGTACTGGAGGAGAATAAAAAGGCTGTTGAGGATTATAAGAAAGGGAAAGAAAAGGTTATAGGATTCCTGATAGGGAAAGTAATGGAAAAAACAAAAGGTAAAGCAAATCCTCAGAAAACACAGCAGATTTTAAAAGAATTGCTTAAAAAGGTAACTTAGGTATAAAATTATATTGGAAGGAGAGGATAAATGAAGAAAAAAATTATATTCGGTATTATTTCATTTATAATTTTTTCTTTTATTCTTGGGAGTGATGTTTCTGTATCTGAGGGAAGAAAAAATGAGGAAAAATTATGCAGGCAACTTGATATCTTCATTGATGCTATAGAAATAGTAAAAAAACACTATGTCAAACCGATTGATGATAAAAAACTGATTTATGGGGCTTTAAAAGGGATGCTTTTTTCTCTTGACCCTTACAGTGCTTTTCTTGAACCTGAATTAAGAAAAGAACTTGAGATTGAAACAAAGGGAGAATTTGAAGGTGTTGGAATGGAGATAACTCTTAAAGATGGGATAATAACAGTGGTAAGCCCTATTGAAAATACTCCTGCCTGGAGAGCAGGGATTAAACCTGGAGATAAAATCATAGAGATTGATGGAAAACCAACAAAGGGTATGACAACATTTGAAGCAGCAAAAAAATTGAGAGGGAAAAAGGGGACAAAAGTAACAATTGGAATAATGAGGAAAAATGTCTCAAAACTGATCAAGATAACTCTCACAAGGGATGTAATAAAAATTAAATCTGTAAAAAAGAAAGTAATAAATGGAATTGGATATCTCAGAATCAGAGAATTCCAGGAAAAGACACCTGATGAAGTTGCAAAGGTTCTTAAAGAATTCAATTCAAAAGATGTTAAAGGGCTCATCCTTGACTTGAGGAATAACCCTGGAGGTCTTTTATCTTCTGCTATAGAAGTTGCAGATTTATTTCTCCCACCAGATAAACTTATAGTTTATACAAAAGGAAGAAAACCTGAACAGATAAGTTATTTTTATGGAAGGAAAAAGGCATTATGGAAAAAACCAGTCGTTATACTTGCAAATAAAGGAAGTGCAAGTGCTTCAGAGATTGTTATTGGTGCTTTGAAAGATAATCTTAAAGATGTAAAACTTGTTGGAACAAAAACTTTCGGTAAAGGTTCTGTCCAGAATGTAATAAGACTTAAAGATGGCTCTGCAATTAAATTGACAATTGCTTATTATTACACACCAAAACATCTGTGTATTGAAGGGAAAGGTATAAAACCGGATGTTGAGGTGAAATTGCCAGAAGAAAAAGTTATAATCCCTGCAAGTAATGAAGATGTCCAGTTCAAAAAAGCCCTTGAAGAAATGAAAAAACTCCTCAACTCTTAAATGAAGAATGAAAAAATCCCCTGGTTCAATGTAATCGTTCTTTTTCTAATACTATGCATTCTGGTATGTGGGATAAAGATATTGAAAGTAATAAGGAAACCACCACTTCCTCCTCCAGTAAAAATAGAAAAGCCAAAATATTTCATCTCAATTATACTTGATGATTGGGGATGGAATTTAAAAAGAGTAGAGGAAATAGAGGAGATAAAGGAACCTCTCACTTTATCAATTCTACCATTTTCTCCCTACAGCAAAGATGTTATTGAACGTCTTAAAGGGAAAAATTTTGAATTCCTTTTACACCTTCCACTACAGCCAAAACCACCATCTCAATGTCTTGATAAAGGGTTGATAAGAGTTGATATGGAAGAAGATGAAATTATTGAACAATTCCATAAAGATATTGGAGTTCTTTATCCATATGTAAAAGGAGTGAATAACCATATGGGGTCTCTTTTTACTTCAAATGAAAAAAAGATGAGAATCCTTTTGAATGAGATAAAGAAGATGGATCTGTTTTTTGTTGATAGTATGACAAGCAGAAATTCATGCGGATATTATCTTGCAAAGAAGATGGGAATAAAAACTGCAAAAAGAGATGTTTTCCTTGACAATTCCTCAGACCCTGAAATAATTAAAAAAAATCTTTATAAACTTGTTAAAATTGCCAAAAAAAAGAAAAAAGCAATAGGAATAGGGCATGCAAGGAAGAATACAATTATGGTTTTAAAAAGGGAAATTCCAAAAATTAAAAAAGAGGGAATAGAATTTGTATATGTCTCAGAACTCCTTGAATGAAAAGATAATAATCGGTATTGAAAGTTCATGCGACGAAACAGGGATAGGGGTATTGAAGGGTAACAGAATTTTATCAAATATAATCTCTTCACAGGAAGATATCCATTCACTTTACGGAGGCGTTGTCCCTGAACTTGCAAGCAGAGCACATGTAAGCAGAATTGATAATCTTCTCCACAAGGCACTTGAGAAAAGTAAATGTAAAATTGAGGATATTGATTATATTGGAGTGACTTCAGAACCCGGTTTGAAAGGCTCACTTCTTGTTGGAGTATCTTTTGCTGTTGGACTTGCATATTCTCTCAAAAAAGACCTTTATAAAGTTAACCATCTCCACGCACATATTGCAGCAAATTATTTAAATGAAGATATAGAATTTCCAGCAATTGCATTTGTTGTATCAGGAGGACACACAAGTCTTTTCTTTCTCAAAGACTATACGGAATTTTCACTTATAGGAAGAACACTTGATGATGCATGTGGAGAGGCATTTGATAAAGTTGGAAGGATGTTAAACCTTGGTTTTCCTGGTGGACCGAAAATAGAAAAGGAGGCTGAAAAAGGAGATGAAAATAAGATAAAATTTCCTGTTGCAATTCTTTCAAAAGATTCTCTTGATTTCAGTTTCAGTGGTCTTAAAACTGCTGTTCTTTACTATATAAAGGAAAATGGGCTTAAAAATATTCCGGATATATGTGCTTCTTTCCAGAAAACTGTTGGGGATATTTTGTGTATAAAGATTAAAAAGGCCATAAGTAAATTTCCTGTTAAATCATTCCTTCTTGGAGGTGGAGTTATTCAGAATAATTATTTAAGGAAGAGGATAAAAGAAATTTTCAAAGATGAGAAAATAAAACTCTTCATCCCTCCAAAGGACCTGTGTATTGATAATGGAGCAATGGTCGCAATACTTACAAAATTTTTAATTAAAAAGGGAATACCTCCTTCTGATTTAAGAATAGAAGTTAAACCAACAAAGTAAACAGTTGACCTATATCCCTCTTCTTTTTATAATTTTTCTATGAATGAAAAAATTCTGAAAAACTTTTTTTATTTCTCTTTATTCATTCTCTTATTTGTAGGTCCACTTATTCTATTTAAACCCGCTTATGATTACACTCTTATAAAAAATGTTGCAGGTTATCTTTTCTGTCTTTTTCTCAGCATCTATTTCATTTTTAAAAATAAAGAATTCACTTTCTCTCCCCTGAGTATTTATCCATTTCTATTATTCTCTGTATGGATACTTATAAGAAGTTTTACTGCTCCTTTCAAGTATGGAGCTTCCAAATCTCTGGAAATATTCCTCCTTTATATGATGATTTTCCTTTTATCATTAAATACAGAAATTGAAAAAAGATGGATTTATTTCTGGATCTTCTCAGGATTGATTGCAGAAATGATTGGAATTTTCCAGTATTTAAGTCCAAAACACTATCCAATTTCAACTTTTGGAAATCCAAACTTTTTTGCCGGACATTTCTTGATGGTGATTTTTATATCGCTTGCTCTTTTATTCCAGAAAAAATTCATTAAAGGGGAAAAAGAATTTCTGATTTTCTTTCTAATTACAGGGACATATTCTCTCTTAATAACAAAATCAAGAGCAGCAATCTTTGCATATCTTGCTTCATTATCTCTTTTCAATTTTTTGAAATTCAGGGAAAGGAAAGGGATAGTGAAATGGCTTGGATTTATCCTTTTTTCCTTGCTTCTCATTTCCCTTTCTCCAACAATAAAAAAATGGATAAATACAAATATAAGAATTTACATATGGAAGGGAACCTGGGGACTTATCTCTTCCAGAATTATTACTGGATGGGGATTTGGAAATTTTATATTTTTTTATCCATATTACAGGGTAAGAGAATATTTTTTAAAACCAGAATCAACCCCTGTTACAGAC
>QNCF01000033.1 GCA_003644395.1 Candidatus Omnitrophota bacterium | reverse complement strand
ATCTGGGTAATTTTTGAAAGGAGCTGTTTTGAATCCAGTAAAGAATTTGCTAGGCTGGATATCTGGTGTAAAATTTTCAATTTTTTAGTTCTTGAAAATAGAAGTTTTTGCAATTTCAAACTTTTAACAACTGCTGCTGAATGGTTTGCTATTGATAAAAGTAATCGGAGGTCATCCTCATTAAATATAACATTTTTCTCTCTATTTGAAACATTAAGCACTCCAAGAGTTTCATTCCCTATTTTTAAAGGGACAGAAATTGCAGATTTTATTTTTGGATTCACACCATTAAATTGTGAATTTTTCACCTCTCCATTTAAAATCAAAGGCTGACCTGTCTTTGCCACCCATCCTGTTATGCTTCTATCACCTATTTTTGCTCTTGCATTTTTCACTATCTCTTCCGGTAATCCATAACTTGCTTCAATTTTCAATTCACCTGTCTCTTCGTCAAGGAGGAAAAGGGATGCTACTTCTGATTTTAATCCACATGCGACAGTCTTCATAATCTGGTTCAGGATATCGGAAAGTTCAATATTTGAACTCAGAATCTCCTCTACTTCAGAAATTAAATCTTTTCTTTCTCTTTCTCTTTCTTCCATTTTATAATGTTTTCTATTTCAGAAAGGAGTGTTTCATAGTTGAAGGGTTTAATAAGACACTTATGTGCTCCGGCTTTTTCCAGCATCTTTGCTTTATGAGGATAACCAGTAATACCAATTATTTCTATATCCTTTGTTTCAGGATTTGATTTTATGTTCCTGCAGACATTCACTCCATCTATTCCTGGCATTGCAATATCAAGGATAACTATGTGGGGATGGAGTGATTCTACAAGTCTCCCTGCTTCAAAACTGTCTGTAGTTCCAATTACATGGAAATTCGGATTTGCTTTTTCAAGGAAAGATTTTATTGTCTCAACAATTTTTGGTTCATCATCAACAACAAGAATTTTTATTACCTCTTCAAAATAAGTGTAGCGGTATTTTTTCAAAAAATTTAAAAATTCTCTCTTTAAAATCCTGTATTTACCTTTTGATACTCTAAAAGCCTTTAATTTACCGGATTTTATCCAGTTGTAAACAGTAACACGGGAAATACTCAAAAATTTTGCAATCTCTCCTGTGGAGAAAGAATTCTTATTTAACAAATTTAACATTTTTAATATTTTTATCAATAAATTGATAAAATGTCAAAATTTTTTTTATTCCAAAACTATGGTAAATTAAAAGAAAATGTTTCTGGTGAAAAGTTTATTGATAGGGATAGTGGCAGGTTTTATATGCGGGCTTCTCGGAATAGGAGGAGGTTCAATCCTTGTTCCTCTTTTATTCTATTTTTTCTCACTCTCTATAAAAAGAACAATTGGAACAAGCCTTCTCATAATAACAATTTCCTCTATTTCTGGTGTTTTTACTCACTGGAAAGGGAAGCAGGTATATTTTAAACTTTCATTTTTTATAGTTATAAGTGGAATATTTGGAACACAGATCGGTGCATATCTTACAAGCATTTTATCTGAAAATATTGTTAAAATATTCTTCATACTTGTTGTTGTAATACTTGGGATAAAAATGTGGAAAGACCCTCCTTATGATGAAAAAGATTTAAAAGAGAGGAAAGAATTTGCAATATGGAAATCACTTATTATAGGTTTTTCAGGTGGTGTTGTTTCAGGATTATGCGGTGTTGGTGGAGCTATTTTGGTTACCCCTTTAATGTATATTTTCTTAAAAATTCCAATAAATATATGCATTGGAACAACACTTGTTGGTGTATTTTTCAATTCACTTTCGGGTAGCATAGCATATATGGTGAGAAAACTCACTGAAATTAAAATAGGGATTTTTACAGGAATAAGTTCAATCTTGGGTGCTTATTATGGTGCAAGGTTAAGTTTGAAACTTCCAAGGAAAACATTGAGGAGAATTTTTTCAATTGTATTGATTGTTGGTGGTATATCAATGCTGTTTAAAAGATGAGGTACATAATCGGGATTGATGAAAATGGATTTGGCCCTTTAATGGGGCCTCTTGTTGTAACAGGTATTTTGGGAAAATTAAAGGGCGATTTCAAATGGTTTAAAGGTGTAGAGGATAGCAAAAGGTTTTTCTCAAGAGATATATCTTCTTTTAAAAAAATTGAAGAGTTTTCCCTATCCCTTTTCCTTTCCATTTATGGATATTTACCCTCAAACCCTTATGAATTCATAAGAAAAATTTCAAAACCAATTTTCAAATGCAGTGTTTCAGAAAAAATATGCTGGAAAAATCTACCATCTCATTTTATCTGGGCTGATATGGAAGAAGTGGAAAAGAAAGCAGAGGAATTTAAAAGGTGGATGGCAGATGAGAATGTTTTTATAGAATCCATATTTTCAAGAATTTTCTGTGTATATGAGATAAATAACCTGATAGATAAGGGTTATAAAAAGGGATTTATTGATTTTATTGGATTTTATGATATTATAGAAATGGCAAAGAAAAAAGAAATTGAAGTTTTTGCAGGTAAAATCGGTGGAATGAAGAGATATTTCTCTTTTCTAAAATATAAATTTCCTCAGCATTCAATAAAGATAATTGAGGAAGGAGAAGAAATTTCAAAATATATTCTTAAAAATGAAAAATCCTTTATAAAAATATCTTTCGTTGAAGATATTGAAGATAAGTTATTCTTTGCTGCTATCTCCTCAATAATTGGTAAATATATAAGGGAACTAATGATGGAAAGTATAAGGAGGAGTTTCGGTATAAAAGATAGAATATCCGGATACAGGGACAGAAAGACAGTGAGATTTCTTGAAATTATCAGAAATAAAGAAAATTATTTTGAAATGTGCGTTTTCAGAAAAAAATAAAATGGATTTGAAAAAATTGAAGAAGGAAATAAAAATTTACTATTATAAAAGCAGAGGTCCTGGAGGGCAGAGAAAAAATAAGAAAGAGACAGCAGTTAAAATTTACCATATTCCTACAGGTATAACTGTAAGGGCTACAGAATTCCGTTCCCAGGCAAGAAATAAAGAACTTGCTTTAGAAAGGCTGATTGAAAAACTCAAAGAGTTAAAAAAACCGAAAAAAGTGAGAATACCAACATCCAAACCAAAGGAAGCAAAAGAAAAGCAGATTGAGGAAAAGAGAAAGCGTTCTGAGAAAAAGAGAATGAGGAGGAAAATTAAATTGCATGAAATTGATTTTGAAATTTGAAGGATTTAAAATATAAAAATGGTAAAAGTATCCCCTTCTCTCCTTTCAGCAGACTTCAGCAATTTAAAAGAGGAGATAAAAAAATTGGTTGAGGGTGGGGCTGACAGAATACATTTTGATATTATGGATGGACATTTTGTCCCAAATATTACTTTTGGTTCAATTGTTTTAAAATCTCTCAGGAAATTTACAGATATCCCTTTTGAAGCCCATCTTATGATAACAGACCCTGATAAATACTGGAAGGATTTTTTAGATGCAGGAGCAGATATTATAGGAATACATATTGAATGTGATGTTGACCATAAAAGTTTAATAGAAAAGATTAAAAGTTCTGGGAAAAGAGTATCTATTGTATTGAATCCACCAACAGAAATTGAAAAAGTATATCCATTTGTTGGAATTGTTGATGAAATCCTTATTATGAGTGTAAATCCAGGATTTGGTGGTCAGAAATTTATACCTGATGTTGTTCCAAAAATAGAGAGGCTTTCAAAATTAAGGGAAGAAAAAAGTTTAAATTTTCTGATTGGAGTGGATGGTGGAATAAATGAAGAGACAGCAAAAGTTGTTAAAAAAGCAGGAGCAGATATACTTGTTGCAGGCTCATTTATATTTAAAGGGAAGGATTATAAAGAAAGAATAGGAAGGTTGAAATGAAAAAGGTTGATTTTGAATTTTTGAAAAGGAAAAGATTTGAGAAGGACGGAATAGAAAAAAAGGTAAGGGATATAATTGAAAAGGTAAAAAAAGAAGGTGATAAAGCACTTTTTTACTTCACAGAGAAATTTGATGGTGTCAGATTAAATCAATTAAAAGTTAAAAATTCAGAAATCTCTTCTGCAAAAAAATTCCTTTCTCCAGAAATTTTAAAGATAATTAAAGAGACATCAAAAAGGATAGAAAGATACCACAAAAAACAACTTCCTTCAAAATTTTCAATAAAGGAAAATGATATAACACTGGAATTCCTTTTCTCACCGATTGAAAAGGTTGGAATATATATACCTGCAGGACAATCTCCTCTTCTATCAACAATTCTTATGACTGTTATCCCTGCAAAGATTGCGGGAGTTAAAAAGATCTTTATTGCCTCTCCACCCTCATATGATGGGAAAGTCCACCCTTTAATCCTTGCAACATGCAATTTTCTCGGAATAAATGATATTTTTTCAATAGGTGGTGCTCAGGCAATATCTGCTTTTGCATTTGGGACAGAGACTGTCCCCAAGGTTGATTTGATAGCAGGGCCGGGAAATGAGTATGTTAATACTGCAAAGAGACTGGTATATGGGGAAGTTGGAGTTGATTTACCTGCAGGTCCAAGTGAAATCGTTATTTTTTCAGATAAAAGTGGTAATGATAAATTTATTGAGATGGACTTGAAATCCCAGATGGAACATAAAGGGGGAGTTGGAATATTTATAACAACATCTGAAAGACTTGGAGAAAAAATTTCAAAAAGGGTAAAGGAGGGATACTGGATTCTTGTGAGAAATTCAGATGAAGCAGTTGAAATAATAAACTTTATAAAACCTGAACATCTTCAGATAATATGCAGAAATCCAGAAAAGATATTGAATAGAGTTATTGCAGGAGCAATATTTGTCGGAAATTATTCACCAGCAACGATTGGTGATTATTTTGCAGGGCCATCCCATGTCCTTCCAACAGGAAAGACCGCCGGTTTTTCTTCAGGACTTTCAGTTTACACATTTTTGAGAAGTTATGCTGTTATTGAAGCAAAAAAGGAATTTTTTGATAAATATGGAGAAATTATTAAAAAATTCGCAGAAATAGAAGGGTTAAAAATGCATTCTGAATCAATAAGTATAAGGATGGAAAAGAATCATTTACATAAAACATCATAGATACGCTCAAGTGCCCAGTCTATCTCTTCTTTTTTAATTATAAGAGGAGGGGTTATACGTATTACATTTTTGCGTGCCTCCTTACACAGTACACCCTTTTCCATCAATTTCTCACAGAAACGGCGTGCACCACCTGCTTCCGGATAAAGTTCAATTCCAATCATCAATCCTTTCCCTCTGACTTCCTTTACATATGGACTTTTAATTTCAGATAGTTTTTCCAGAAAATAAGCCCCCATCTTTGCAGCATTTTCAATCATATTCTCTTCAATCAGTACTTTTAATGCTGTTCTTGCTATCGCACAGGCTAAAGGATTACCACCAAAAGTACTACCATGGTCACCTGGATGGAAAACACCGAGAACCTCTTTATTTGATAAAACAGCAGATACAGGATAAAAACCTCCTGAGAGTGATTTCCCAATTAATGTTACATCTGATTGTATCCCCTCATGCTCTTCTGCCAGAAGTTTTCCTGTACGTCCCAAACCAGTCTGAATTTCATCAAGAATCAATACAATATCATTTTCATCGCATATTTTTCTCACCTCTTTCAAATATCCCTTTGGAGGAATGATTATCCCGCCTTCCCCCTGTATCGGTTCAACAAGAAATGCTACAGTATATGGAGTAATTGCTTTTCTCAGTGCATCTGCATCTCCAAATGGGATAATTTTAAATCCAGGAGTAAATGGGCCATACCCATCTCTGTATTGTTTTTCTGTACTGAATCCGACGATTGTAACAGTCCTGCCATGAAAATTATTTTCACACACAATAATTTCTGCTTTCCCATCAGGAATCTTTTTAACCTTATAACCCCACTTACGGACTGCTTTAATAACAGATTCAACAGCTTCAGCTCCACTGTTCATTGGAAGAACCATATGTGAATTTGTAAGTTCACATATTTCTTTATAAAATAATCCAAGCTGGTCGTTTCTGAATGCTCTTGAGGTGAGTGTTAATCTTGAAGCCTGCTTTTTGAGAGTTTCCAGAATTTTTGGGTGGCAGTGTCCCTGGTTGAGAGCCCCATATGCAGCTAAGCAATCAAGATATTTTTTACCTTCAACATCCCAGACCCATACACCCTCTCCTCTTGTGATGACAACATCAAGAGGCTCATAATTCCGGGCACCGTATTCATTTTCAAGTTTAATGTAATCTTCTGTTTTCATATTTTTAATTATACATGATAAAATAATAACATGCAAAGAAAAAGTACAGTTAAAAGGGAAACGAAAGAGACACAGATAGAAGTTGAGGTTTTCCTTGATGGTAAAGGGAAAGCAGATATAAATACAGGTTTTGGATTCCTTGACCATATGCTTGAAATATTTTCAAAATTTTCAAATATTGATTTGAAAGTGAAAGCAAAAGGAGATTTGCATGTTGATGAACACCACCTTGTTGAAGATACAGGAATATGTATCGGACAGGCAATTAAAGAGGCTCTGGGAGATAAAAAGGGTATAAAAAGATTTGGTTTTGGAAGTTGCCCGATGGATGAGACACTTACCCAGGTATCTGTTGATATTTCTGGAAGGCCATGTCTCATTTTCAATGTTCCATTTATAAGAGGTAGAGAAGGTAGTTTTGAGACAGAGGATGCAAAAGAATTTTTAAAAGGATTTGTAAATAATAGTGGAATCACCCTCCATGTAAATTTAATATATGGAGAAAATCTACACCATATCAATGAATCAATATTCAAATCTTTTGCAATCGCAATGAAAGAAGCGATAAAAATTGAGGGAGAAAGTATACCATCAACAAAGGGAAGAATTGATTGAAGGAGGAGTAATATGAAAAAAAATCCTCCAAATCCAAGAATAGCAGCTCTCCTTTCTTTCCTTTTCAATGGTCTTGGGCAGATATATAATGGTGAAATTAAAAAGGGATTGCTTTTAATCTTTCTTTCAGGGATATCTCTTATAATCCTTATAATTGGAGCAATCTTTATAATCTATTTTCTTGTAAAGAATCTATCGCCGTTTTCTTTTCTTATAAATGGAATAATACTGTTTTTTATCGGTCTTACAGGTATTATAATAATTGGAATTTACAGCATTTCAGATGCATATGCAAAAGCAGAGGAAAAATATGATGAAAAAGATTCTGAAGAAGTTTCTTGATTATTTATATTATCAGAAAAATTATTCATCCAATACTGTAAAATCATACAGTGTTGATATATTGCAGTTTTTAAATTTTATCAAAAAAAGGAAACTGAAAGATTTTGAAAAAGTAAATTATGAAATGTTAAAATCGTTTCTCGCTTTCCTCCATAAAAATGGTTATTCTCCAAAGTCAATATCAAGGAAAATAGCAAGTTTGAAATCTTTTTTTAATTTCCTTTATAGGAAAAATATTATAAAAACAAATCCAATTCTGCTTTTACATTCTCCAAAAGTCCCAAAAAGACTTCCAAATTTTTTAACGGTAGAGGAGACTTTAAAAATAATTGATTCTGTGGATGGAAAAGGATGGTTATCTTTAAGAGATAAAGCAATACTTGAAGTTCTTTATTCAACAGGGATAAGAGTTGGAGAACTTGTGAATCTGAAAATACAGGATATAAATTTTTTTGAAGAAATGATAAAGGTAAAAGGGAAAGGTGAAAGGGAAAGGATTGTCCCTGTTGGAAAACCTGCTTTAAATGCTCTTATCGATTATCTTGAGAAAAGACCTTTTAAAAATGAAAGATATGTTTTCCTGAATAAATATGGAAAAAAGATTACAGAAAGAAGTGTTGAAAGAATTGTTAAAAAATACCAGAAAATAGCAGGAATTGAGAAAGAAATAACACCACATACCTTCAGACACAGTTTTGCAACACATCTTCTTGATAGGGGAGCAGATTTGAGGAGTGTGCAGGAATTTCTTGGTCATAAAAGAATTACAACAACCCAGATTTATACCCATCTTACTGTTGAAAAATTAAAGAAACTTTATTTAAAAGCACACCCGAGAGCAAAATAACTCTTGACACTCCAACATTTTGTAAGTAAAATTTTAAAATTATGACTGACTGGTCAGTTTAATGGATAAAAATAGAATTAGAGAAAAAAGGAAAAAACAGATATTAAAAGCAGCAGCAGAAATATTTGGAAAGAGGGGATACTGGAAGACTGATATGGAAAGTATTGCAAAGAAAGCACATATTGCAAAGGGAACAATTTATCTGTATTTTAAAAACAAAGAGAATCTTTTTCTCTCCATTATTGATTCAGGACTTGATGCCCTTTCTGAAAGGATGGAGGAAGAACTTTCAGGAATAAAAGATTTTTTCAATAAAATTAAAAGGTCAATCCAGATTTATCTTGAGTTTTTTGAGAAAAATTTTGTTTATTTCAACATTATAACACATGAAAACCCAGGACTTGGAGTAAAAGTCAGCGAAAAATTCTGGAAGAAATTTTTTGAAAAATTCAAAAAGATAGAAGATGATTTTAAAAAAGGTATCTCATCAGGGATTATAAAAAATTTACCAGTTAAAGATGCCATATTTTCCCTTATTGGAATACTCCATGGAATAATAGACCAGTGGATTTTGAGCGGAAGGAAATACTCACTTAAAAGAAAAGCAAATACAGTATTTGAAATATTTGTAAATGGAATAAGGAGATAAAAATGAAATTCCTTCTGTTTTTTTTCATTTTTTTCTCACTGACTATTTTTCCGGATAATTTACTCACACTTCCAGATGCGATAAGGATTGCTGTAAAGAATAATCTTGGAGTAAAAATTGCAGAGGAAAAAATAAAACAGGCATATTATCAGAAAAAAGAAGCAAAAACATATTTCTTCCCTCAAATCACATCTTCTTTCAATTATACACATCTCGGTAAAAATGAAGGGATGACCATCCCTGGTACCCCCTTCCCTCCTATTAAGTTTACAGAAGATGACATTTACACATTTACATTTTCATTAAACCAGCCAATATTTACAGGGGGAAGGATTAAAACAGCATATGAAATATCAAAGGAAAATTTTGAAAATTCAAAAATACAGTATGCTCTGGAGGTTCAGAATTTAATCTTTAATGTGAAAAAGGCTTATTTTTCAATACTTAAGGCTGAAAAATTTTTAAATACAGCAAAAAAATATAAAGAATTGCTTGAAAAACACCTTAAAGATGCAAAGAAATTGTTCACTGCAGGGATTGTTACAAAACTTGATATTTTAAAAACAGAAGTTGCGGTGAAACAGGCAGAGACAGGGATTATTGAGGCAAAAAATTTTGTAAAAATAGCAAAGTCAAACCTGAATTTCATTCTGAATAACCCGATTGATAAAGAATTTGAAGTGGAAGATGTATTTGAAATAAAAGAAGACAGGAAGGATTATGAATACTGGAGAGATATTGCATTGAAAAATAGACCAGAAATTAAAAGTATGGAAAGAGTCTTGTCAATATGTGAGAAAAAGATAAAACTTGAAAAAAGCAATCTTTATCCCCAGATTTATTTCTTCACCAATTATAATATTGAAAAAGGAAAACAGACATCATTTGGAAAATGGGATAAAAACTGGAATACTGGGATTTTCCTTTCTTTTAATATATGGGACTGGGGAAGGATAAAAGATAGGATTAAAGAGGCGGAAAGTGAGAAAAAACAGATAGAAAAGCAGCTTGAAATTGTAAAGAAAGCGATTGAACTTGAAGTTAAAAATTGTTATCTCAATCTTTTATCTGCTGAAAAGAAACTGGAAAAAAACAGAAAACAGATTGAGAAAGCAGAAGAAAATTTAAGAGTTGCAAATCTTTTATATAAGGAAGGAATGGCAACATCAACAGATGTAATAGGCGCAACAACTTCATTGATAGAAGCAAAAAATAATTATTATACCTCAATTTATGAATATAAAATTGCATATTCCCAGTTAGAAAAGGCAACAGGTCTTTATACAAAATACGAAAAAGTGGGGGGAAAATGAAGAAATTAACTTTTCTGGTATTTATACTTTCCTTATCATTTGCCTTCGGCTTTAAAAAAGAGAAAGAAAAGGCTGAAGTAATGAAAGTGCCTGTTGAGGTTGAGAAAGTAAAAAGAGGGAAAATAAGGAAGACAATTGATACATATGGAAATGTTCTTCCCTCCAAAAGAGTGATAATTTATTCAAAAGTTCCTGGTATCCTGGAAAAACTTTACTTTAATGAAGGAGATAGAGTTAAGAAAGGGCAACTTCTTGCTGAAATTGAACATAAAGAACTTGAATTGAATATAAAAAGCCTTAAAGCATCATTGAAAATGGCTGAGATAGAACTGGAGAGGGTTAAAAAAGACTTTGAGAGGATATCCTATCTATATAAAGAAAAGGTTGTATCCTCCCAGATGTATGATAATGCTAAGGCAGGATATGAAGCAACAAAAGCAAAAGTTGAAAGCATAAAAGCAAATCTTTCCATTGCAGAGAGGAAGTTAAAAGATTCTTATATAAGAGCTCCTTTTTCAGGGATAATTGAGAAGAAATTTGTTGATGAGGGGGAAATGATTACAGGCTCAAGCATGATGAAAAGTTCCCCAATTTATAGTCTCATAAAAGTTGATAAGGTAAAGGTAATAGGAGAAGTAGCAGAAAAAGATTTCCCATTTTTGAAAAAAGGTATGAAGGTTCTCATAAAGGTGGATGCATATCCAGGAAAGATATTTAAAGGAAAAGTTACAGAGATTTCTCCTTCAATAGACCCATTATCAAGAACAGGTAAGGTGAAGGTTGAGATCAATAATCCTCAATATAAGTTAAAAGTCGGTATGTTTGCAAGAATGAAAATAATAGTAAAGGAAAGGAAAAATGCACTGATTATAAGTGATAAATCTATTTTTAAAGAGGATTCAAAGTTCTTTGTCTGGGTTGTGAAAAATGGAAAGGTGAGCAAAAGGTATGTTGAGAAAGGAATAGAGGAAGAAGGGAAAGTTGAAATTTTGAGTGGATTGAAGGAAGGAGAAGAGGTGGTTATAGAAGGAGGGATTGGGCTTAAGGAAGGCATGGAAGTGGAGGTAAGAAAATGAATATACCAGAATTTTCTGTTAAGAGAAAAGTTACAACTTTAATGATTGTTTTAATGCTCTGTATTTTGGGTATTCTCTCATTCTTCAATCTGGGTCTGGATATGATGCCCGATCTGGAATATCCTGTTGTTTCAGTTGTGACAACTTATGAAGGAGCTTCTTCTGAGGAGATAGAGTCAAGGATTACAAAATTGGTTGAAGAATCCATAGGGCTTGTAAAACATGTTAAAAAGGTATCTTCTTTTTCAATGGAAGGGATCTCAGTTGTAATGGTTGAATTCCAGTGGGGAACAAAACTTGATTTTGCTGCACAGGAGATAAGGGATAGGGTCTCATTAATTGAAGATTATCTTCCCGATGATGCGGATAAACCAATTGTTATTAAATTTAATCCTTCAGATATGCCAATTCTTCTTTATGCT
>QNCF01000032.1 GCA_003644395.1 Candidatus Omnitrophota bacterium | reverse complement strand
TTACCAGATAAGGCATTTACTCCCCATATATGGAATTTTCCCGCTTGGAATTTTTTATCCTTTTAAAAGGTTTGAAAAATACTCACATCTTTCTTTTTTATTCCTTTTCCCTGTCTTACTGGCCAGTATATCTCCAAGAATAATTGTCTATATCATTATTATCCTTTTCTTCACAGAGAGTTTGATGTTTTTTTCATATAAGGCAGGAAGGATAAGAGAATTTTTCATTTTTTTAATTATAATTTTTTCAGTATTTTTCCTGTTCCATTTCAAAGTATTGGAGAAAAAATACTCTTTTTTTAAATACAGATTGTGGAAGAGTTTTTATAAAGAAGAGGGAGAATTGTGGGAGTTTGTGCAGAAAAATTCAAAAGATGGGAAAAATATTGCATATGTTGGTTCTTTCCTCCTCTATCCATTTTATGGTGATAATTATCAGAACAATGTTTATTATCAATCAGTAAATTCTGTAAAGACAAAACTTATCCATCTTTATCCAAAAAAGGAAATTTTATTCCCATTAGAATCTCCAGAAATACTTTACAGAAAAAATCCATCCTTCAATATCTGGCTGAAAGGACTTGAAGAGAAAGATACAGACTGGATAATAATAAGGAAAGGAAAAGAATTTATTGAAAAATTCTGGATTGAGAAAAATCCAGACTTATTCACACTTCTCTTTTCAAATAATTATGCTGAAATATATATTTTGAAAATTGGAAACAAGTGTTATGATTATAAGAAAGGGGGAAAGGATGAGAATAGCAGAAGATATAACAAAAATTGTAGGGAATACTCCTCTTGTAAGGATAAATAAGATTTCAAAAGGGCTTGATGTTGAGATTTTGGCAAAACTGGAGTTTTTAAATCCTTGTGGAAGTATAAAAGATAGAATAGCAGTCTCAATGATAGAAGATGCTGAAAGGAGAGGAATTATCAATAAAGATAGTGTTATAATTGAACCAACAAGTGGTAATACAGGTATTGGACTTGCTTTTGTCTGTGCCCAGAAAGGATACAGATTGATTTTGACAATGCCTGAAAATATGAGTATGGAAAGGAGGAAAATTTTGAATTTTTTTGGTGCAGAAGTTGTTCTCACACCAGCTGAAGAAGGGGCAAAAGGAGCGATTAGAAAGGCAGAAGAACTTTTAAAAAAGATACCAAATTCTTTTATGCCAAACCAGTATAAAAATCCAGCAAATCCAGAGATACATAAAAAGGCTACAGCAAAGGAGATATGGGAGGATACCGATGGGAAGGTTGATATTATAGTTGCAGGTGTTGGGACAGGAGGTACAATTACAGGAATAGCAGAGTTTATGAAGGAAAGAAAAAAGGATTGTCTGATTGTTGCTGTTGAACCTGAGAATTCACCAGTTCTTTCAGGTGGTTCTCCAGGTAAACATAAAATTCAGGGTATAGGGCCTGGTTTTATCCCTGAGATTTTGAAAAGAGAACTGATAGATGAAGTGATAACTGTTGGGGATGAAGAAGCAATGGATATGATGAGAAGGCTTGCTATGGAGGAGGGTATTTTTGCTGGAATATCAAGTGGGGCAGCTGTTTGTGGAGCAATTAAGATTGGAAAGAGAAAGGAAAATAAAGGGAAACTTATCGTTGCAATCCTTCCAGATACAGGGTCAAGATATTTATCTCTATTTTAAAAAGGAGTTTAAAATGGAGGAAAAATTTATTTCAAAAGCAATTATTGAAAATTATATCAAGAATTTTATAAGCTGTCTTGAAGTGGATGTTGCCATTGCTGGAGCAGGCCCATCTGGTCTTGTATGTGGTTATTTTCTTGCAGATAAAGGGTTTAATGTTGCAATATTTGAGAAGAGTTTGAGAATAGGTGGTGGTATGCCCGGTGGTGGGATAATGTTTAACAGGATTGTTGTGGAGAAGGAAGCAATTGGGATACTGAAAGAGATAGGGATAAGAGTTAAAAAATACAATGATGAGCTTTATGTAGCAGATGGAATAGAGACTATATGTGGGATTGCTTATAAGGCTGTAAGGAAGGGGGTAAAGATATTCAATCTTATGAGTGTTGAGGATGTTGTCATAAGGGAGAAAAGAATTGAAGGAGTTGTTATTAACTGGACACCTGTAAAAATTGCTGATCTGGATGTTGACCCTATTGCTGTTAAATCAAAAATTGTGGTTGATGCAACAGGTCATGATTGTGAGTTATGCAGGATTGTTGAGAAAAAAATTGGTGGAAAACTGGATACAGAGACAGGAAAGGTAATTGGAGAAGGGTCTATGTGGGCAGAGATTGGAGAAAAGGAGATAATTGAAAATACAAAAGAGATTTATCCTGGACTTGTTGTATGCGGAATGGCTGCAAATTCAGTCGCTGGTTCTCCAAGAATGGGTGCTGTTTTTGGAGGTATGTTTTTATCAGGGAAAAAGGCAGCAGAAATTATTGAGGAAATAATAAAATAGGAGGCAGAAGATGAAAACAATTGCAGAGATAAATGAGAAAATAAAAAAGGGAAAAGCAGTTGTGGTAACAGCAGAAGAACTTATTGAACTGTGCAGAAAAAATGATGTGAAAAAAATAGCAAAAGAGATAGATGTTGTTACTACAGGAACTTTTGGGCCCATGTGTTCTTCAGGTGTATTCTTAAATTTCGGACATTCAAAGCCAAGAATAAAATTTGGTGGAGGAAAAGTATATTTAAATGGAGTTCCTGCATATGCTGGACTTGCTGCGGTTGATGTATATCTTGGAGCCACAGCACTCCCTGATAATGACCCAAGGAACACTCAATACCCTGGAGAGTTTAAATATGGAGGAGGCCATGTAATTGAGGAACTTGTTTCAGGGAAAGAAGTAAAACTGGAAGCCATCTCCTATGCAACTGATTGCTATCCAAGGAAGCGGATTTCAACATGGATAAAACTCTCCGATATAAATGAGGCGATTCTTTTCAATCCAAGAAATTGCTATCAGAATTACAATGTTGCTGTCAATCTCTCTAAAAAAACAATATACACATATATGGGGATTTTAAAACCTCAACTTGGAAATGCAAACTATTGCAGTGCAGGACAACTTTCACCGCTTCTTAAAGACCCATACCTTAAGACAATCGGTTTCGGAACAAAAATATTTCTTGGTGGAGGGATTGGTTATGTTGCCTGGTGGGGAACACAGTATAATCCACAGGTGAAAAGAACTAAGAATGGTGTCCCTGTGGGTGGAGCAGCGACACTTGCTTTAATAGGTGATTTAAAACAGATGAAACCAGAATTTTTAAAAGGGGCAAGTTTAACAGGATATGGAACAAGTTTAATTGTGGGAATTGGAATTCCAATACCAATTCTTAACGAAGAAATATGCAGATGGGCTGCAATTAGTGACGAGGAGATATATGCACCGATAGTTGATTACAGCAATGATTATCCAAACTGTACAGGAAAGGTTCTTGGTGAAGTAAATTATGCACAACTTAAAAGTGGCAAGATTGAAATAATGGGAAAGGAAGTTCCAACAGGTTCTCTTTCCAGTTACAGGAAAGCAAAAGAGATTGCAAATATTCTTAAGGAGTGGATTTTAAAAGGAGAATTCCTTTTATCAGAAAGTATATTCAGTTTTCCAGGGCCTGAATCCAGCTATACATTTAAACCTTTAAAGGTGAAAGAATAAGGAGGGAAAGATATGGAAAGAAAATTTGTTCTCCATTTTCCACCAACCCTTATAGATAAACCGATTATTTCTGAGCTTGTAAGGAAATATGACCTTCAATTCAACATTTTGAAAGCATATATAACACCTGAGGAAGAAGGGAATCTTGTTCTGGCACTTAAAGGAGAAGAGAAAAATCTTGATAAGGCGGTCAATGAACTGGAAAAAATAGGTGTAAAAGTCCAATTTCTTAAAGCAGAGGTTAAGATGATTGAAGAGAAATGTATTCATTGTACAGTCTGTATTCCTTTATGCCCTACATCTGCGATATATTATGAAAAGGAATCTTTGAGTGTGAAATTTGATCCTGAAAAATGTATTGCATGTGGAATGTGTATAAAGGCATGTCCAACAAAAGCGATGGTTCTTACTATTTAAAAATGATTATTGAAGAAATTTTAAATCTGAAGAAGGAAAAGGAAGCAATAATACTTGCACATAATTACCAGATTCCAGAAATCCAGGATGTTGCAGATTTTGTTGGAGATAGTCTTGAACTCGCAAAGAAGGCAGCATCTTTTAAGGATTGCAGGATAATAGTTTTTTGTGGAGTTAAATTTATGGCAGAGACTGCAAAGATTTTATCTCCTGATAAGAAAGTATTAATTCCTCAAATTGATGCTGGCTGTCCACTTGCTGATATGGCTGGATATGAAGATGTTTTGAAGATGAAAGAAAAATACCCTGATGCATGGATTGTTTCATACGTGAATTCCAATGCCGATGTTAAATCAATAAGTGATGTTTGCTGTACAAGTGGTAATGCTTTGGAAGTTGTAAAGAATATCCCTTCAAAAAAGATAATTTTCCTTCCAGATAAAAATTTATGCTGGTATGTGAAAAACAGGGTGAAGGAAAAAGATATAATATGCTGGAATGGATACTGTTATGTCCACAGAAAATTCACATTTAAAGATATAGAAAAAGCGAGGAAAATGTATCCTGATGCAGAAATAATTGTCCATCCTGAATGTGAACCAGATGTTCAGAAGATGGCAGATGGAGTGTATTCAACAGCAGGGATGGTGAAAAGGGTAAAGGAATCAAAATCAACCAGATTTATAATAGGGACGGAAGAAGGTTTGATATACAGATTGAAAAAGGAAAATCCAGATAAGGATTTTTACCCATTGGGAAAAAAGAGAATCTGTTACGATATGAAAAAGATAAATCTGGAAAATCTTAAAAAATCACTGGAAGAGGAAAAGTATGAGATATTGCTCCCAGATAATATAATTGAGAAGGCAAAAAAATCCCTTGAAAGAATGTTAAATTATACTTGAAGATGGAAGGAAAAGGGAGAATTATTGAATTGAAAGGAAATATCGGCATTGTTTTGATGGAAGGAAAGGGAGGGTGTAAAAACTGTAAAGTATGTAAGAAAATGGTTGAGAGAGAACCGGTAATTGAGGCAGAAAATATTGTAAATGCAAAATTTGGAGATAAAGTTGTTGTCAAAATAGATGAGAATATCCTTTTAAAAATTTCCTTTTTCCTTTATGGCATGCCCCTTATTGGTTTTATCGCTGGAATAATTTTTTCTTATATTTTAAACTCAATTCTGCTTAAAATAATTTCTTTTTTCTCCATTCTCTTATTTTTCTGGTATACAGGGTTTAGAATTGCTGAAAATTATGGAAAGAATAATAAACCACAGATAATCAGAATTGAAGGAAGAAATGGAGGGTGATATGGAATTGAAGGAAAAGGTTGAGAAGGCTGTAGAGGATGTGAGAAAAATTTTGCAGGCAGAAGGTGGAGACTGTGAGATTGTGGATGTTGAAGATGGGAAAGTGAAGGTGAGATTGAAAGGAGCATGTGCTGGATGTCCATTTGCTTCAATCACTCTGAAAATGAGGATAGAGGCAATTATAAAAGAGAGAGTCCCTGAAATAAAAGAAGTAATCCCGGTATAAATGGAAGAAAAGGAAAAATTGGAGAAATTAAAGGATATTTTGAAAAAACTGGGAAAGGTTTTGGTAGCCTATTCTGGAGGGACTGATAGTACATTCCTTCTTAAAATGGCAGTTGATGTTCTTGGAAAGGATAATGTTTTGGCAGTAACAGGGACATCACCCATATATATTGAGGAAGAGAAAAAAATATCTGAAAAGATGGCAGAAGATTTCGGAATAAAACATATATTTGTCAAGACAGAACAGTTGAAGAATAAAAATTTTATAAATAATCCTGTTGATAGATGTTATTACTGCAAAAAAGAATTATTCAGCAAACTGGAAAAAGTTGGGAAAATTTATGGATTTAAAAATATAATAGATGGCACAAATAAAGATGATGAAAAAGATTTCAGACCTGGAGAGAAAGCAAAAAATTTTTTCAATGTTTATTCACCACTTAAAGAAGCAAAAATCGGAAAGGAAGAAATAAGAAAATTATCAAAAAAACTTGGGCTTTCCACATGGAATAAACCGAATATGACATGCCTTGCCACAAGGATTCCTTATGGTGAAAAGATAACAGAAGAAAAATTGGAAAGAATAAGTAAGGGTGAGAAATTTTTAAAAAAACTTGGATTTATAAATGTCAGATTGAGAGATTACGATACAATTGCAAGGATTGAAGTTGAGATTGATAATTTTAAGAAATTGTTTGAATGCAGAGAAAGGATAATAAAGTATTTGAAGAAAATTGGGTATATCTATATTACTTTTGACCTTGAAGGTTTTAGAAGTGGAAGCATGAATGAAGTGATTTTGGAATGGAAAAAATAGCTGTTGGATTGAGTGGAGGAATTGATTCATCTGTTGCAGCATGCCTTTTAAAAGAGAAAGGGTATGAAATTGAAGGTATTTTTATGAAAATATGGGATGGGAAACAACCGAAACCAGCATGTTGTGGAGATGTTGAGAAAGTGAAGGAAGTTGCAGATATATTGGAAATACCTCTCCATATAATTGATTTGAGGAAGGAATATGAAGAGATTGTTATTGAATATTTCAAAAATGAATATATGAAAGGGAGAACCCCAAATCCATGTGTGATATGCAACAGATTTTTGAAATTCGGGGTCTTGCTTGATAAGATATCTGAAAAAAAGATATATTTTGATTATTTTGCAACAGGACATTATGCAAGGATTGGATTTGAGAAAGGAAGATATATTTTGAAAAAGGGGAAAGACCCTGATAAGGACCAGAGTTATTTCCTCTATCTTCTTAATCAAAAACAGCTTTCAAAATTGATTTTTCCTCTTGGAGATTACAAAAAGGAAAAGGTGAAAGAAATTGCAAAGATGTATAAACTTCCGGTGAGTGATAGGGAAGAGAGTCAGGATTTTATTTCACCTGATAAATTTTTCTTTTTTGATATTGGGAAAAGGGAGGGAGAAATAGTTGATAAATACGGTAATGTTCTTGGAAAACATAAAGGGATAATATATTACACAGTTGGGCAGAGAAGAGGTCTTGGAATAGCAATGGGTAAGCCTTATTATGTTATTGGAATAGATGGAAAGAATAACAGGATTATTGTTGGTGAGGAAAAAGAACTTTTTAAGAAAGAATTTATCGTAAAAAATATAAATCTTATAAGTGTTGATAAAATTGAAAAACCGGTAAGGGCGGATGTGAAAATAAGATACAAACATCCCCCATCTCCAGCGACTATAATTCCATTTGAGAAAGATTCTTTAAAAGTTATTTTTGATTATCCACAGAGAGCAATAACACCTGGTCAATCTGCAGTTTTCTACCAGGAAGATATAGTTTTAGGTGGTGGAATTATTGAAAAAGTATTGTAATTATGTGGAATGTGGTATAATAAATGCCTAAGGGAGGTGGTATAAAATGGTTGTCAATCTGGAAGAGAAGGTTATGAGTGTGATGGAGAAGGGAGCATCAAGAAAGGTAATACAGGGTATTTTAAATGCGAGTTTAAGGAATGCGGTTATAAGAAGGGCACTTATAAAAGCAATTGAGAAGGCAACTTATAAGATGTCATTTAAAGGGCCTGATAGACCTGATAAAGTAAAGGAGGACAGGTATTATATGGGAAGGGCTTTACTTTCATCAATCAATAGAGCTTTTGATTCAGGTATTATTTCAACAAACTGTCTTAAAGCACTTTCAGATATATTTCTCGGTAAAGTATTTATTGAAGGTATTTATGTGAGAAGAAATTTTGAAGAAAAGCATGGATTCAGACCTCCATGTTTTGTAACAATATCTCCAACAAATATATGTAATTTGAGATGTAAGGGCTGTTATGCTGGTGAGATATATAAACCATATACACTTAAATATGAAATTTTTGATAGAGTTATAAGTGACATCAAAAAAGAATTTGGAGCATATTTCTTTGTTATTTCTGGAGGAGAGCCATTTATGTATAGAGAAAATGGGAAGACATTGCTGGATATTCTTGAAAAACACAATGATGCTTATTTTATGGGATATACAAATTCAACATTGATAAATAAAGAAGTTGCGAAAAAATTGAGTCAATTGGGAAACTTCACACCAGCAATTTCTGTTGAAGGGTTTAAGAAAGAGACAGATGAAAGGAGAGGTGAAGGGACATTTGATAAAATAATGGAGGCAATGGACAATCTTAGAGAATACGGTGTTCCTTTCGGAATTTCTGTAACACCAACAAGATATAATGCTGAATTGCTTTTATCAGATGAATTTATAGAATTTTATTTTAAAGAAAAGGGCGCAATGTATGGATGGTATTTCCAGTATATGCCTATAGGGAGAGCACCATCTGTTGAACTTATGGTAACTCCCCAGCAGAGATATAAGATGCTTAAAAGAATATGGAAACTCGTTATTGAGGAAAGGATATTCATTGCTGATTTCTGGAATTCTGGCACTGCTTCTGATGGATGTATGGCTGCAGCAAGAGGTGGAGGATATTTCTATATAATGTGGGATGGAACAATAACCCCATGTGTATTCATACCTTTCAAAGATAAAAACCTTGGAAACCTTTACAGATTATATGAAGAAGGAAAGACAATAACTGATGCTATAAACTCTCCATTATTTAAAAGAATAAGAGAATGGCAGAATAATTACTGGATAAACCAGCCAAAAGAAAAATGTGGAAATTTACTTGCCCCATGCATTATAAGAGACAATTCAGAAGAATTTTACAGGATAGTGAAGGATACAGAGGCAATTCCAATAGATGAAGGGGCAGAACAATACCTTAAGTTCATTGAAGAAGGAAAGATGCCTGAATATAATAGAAAATACAGGGAACTTGTTGACCCCTTATGGGAGAAAGAATATCTCGGCAAAAAATAATTTAACGGTGGAAATAAAATTCAACTATATCGCCATCTGATAATGTTGAATCAGGGCCAAGAAATTTCAGCATTCCCATATTCTTTGCCTTCTGGAATGAGCCAATTTCCAGAAAATCTTTATATTTAAGCACAGCAGCCTTTATAAATCCCTTTTCAATATCTGTATGGATTTTCCCTGCTGCTTTTCTTGCTTGCAGATTTTTATTTATTATCCATCCCTGAGCAATATCTCCTTTAATTGTATAAAAAATTATACAGGAAAGGGTTTCCAGAATCTTTCTGTAAAAAATTTCAAAATCAGGGTTTTCAGAATCTCCATAAATGAAAGGAATTTTCAAATTTTCAACTTCCCCTTTATCTCCATTTATAAATACTAAAATTTTTTTAAGTGTGAGAAGCTGGAATCCAGAAATCTCCTTTTTTTCATCTTCAGATAGTTCTCCAAGCAATTTTTCTTCTTTCAAAATTTTAAGCGATTTTTCCAGAACTTTTAAAGTCTTTTCGGGAATATCTTTTTCATTCTTTTTGATTATATTTTCAATCCTCTCAATATCATGGAAGGTAAGTTCCATAATAAGTGAAGAAATTTCATCTTCAGGATTTAAACCATCTTTAAAATTTTTAACAACACAGAGTAAAAGGTCTGCTTTGTAGAGATTTTCAAAATATTGTGGAGGGAATCCTTCGCTTTCAGGGAAACCCTTTAAATCCCAGAATTCAAATTCAGGAAACTTTACCTTCTTTATCTTTAAAATTTCTGCTATTTTTTCAAGCCTTTTGTCTCTGAAAATCCCAATACCTATGTTTGGTTTGAATGGGTCAAAGATTTCTTCCTCTTTCCCTGTTAATTTTTTAAAAAGAGTTGTCTTTCCACTTCCACTGTATCCAAAGATACATGTCCTATCCATCAAATTTAATTTTTATATTTGTATTTTTTATCTTATCGATTAACATAAAAATTCTATCTTTATCATCAACTTTCAAAAAAATCTCAGGACAATTTAAAATTGATAGATAATCAATTAAAGATAAAAGTTCATCTTTACTCAATTGAGAAATCCTTTTATACTCCATCTCTTTCCCAAACTCTTCCCTGTTGATTCTGGAAAATCTCCTCTCAGAATCTTCTTCACCTTCTCCAATAAATAGACGGAGATTTTTCTCTTCTGAATATCTTTTTAACTTCTCTTCAATATAATTTATGATTTCCTTGAAAGTATTCAATGATTCCTCACTGTAAAATTCTCTTCCTGTGATAATCTCAATGCCTCTCCTTATCCCTGAGATTCCAACAATGTAAATCCCCTCTTCAAATTTTAAAGGGATATTTATTTTCTCAAATATTGAAATTTCTCTTATAAAATCCCTTTTCTGAACAAATCCATCAACAACCTTTCTGATTATATCATCAAGATTTTTAAATATATCACCTTTTGAAATATGGGCTATTTTTGGAAAGTTTATATCAATTTTATCCACAGCAAAAATAATATCATCTTTGTATTTTCCAAAAACAATGTTATTTAAAGGAATTTTCTCAAAAATCTCAATTATCTTTCCGATATCTTCGTTTAGATGTAAATTTAAAATTGGATTTTTCAATGGATAGAATTCTTCAATACTTTTTATATCAAGCCCAATCAATGTTATTCTTTTTGTGAAATATTTTGTAAGAAGATCAAGCAGACTTGATAAATCACTTCCAGTTTTTTCTTTTAAAATCACAGGATTTAAAGATATTGAGAAAAATTTATCTATTTGAGAAATATTGTTTATATTTATCTCACCTTTTAAATGTGAATTTGAGACTTCCTGAGAAAAGACCTCCATTAATGCAAAATCTTTTTTAATTCTTTTTCCAATCTCCATTGATAAAGCATCAGGGTCTTTCCCATAATTTTTTATCAGATTTTTTAAATCAAAAACAGAAATTCCCACTTGTGAATGTTTATTCCTTTCCCTTTCAAAACCATATTCTATAAGCTTCACATTTACAAGTTCCCTTATCATCTGAGTTGATAAATTTTTTAATTTTGAAGAGACTATCAATTCCTCAACTTCCATTACAATAAAATCAGCAATATTTTCAGGAAGGCCTGTTTCCTTAATAATTGTTTCTACAACCTTTTTCCTGTCCCACTTTGATATCTTATCCGTACTTATCACATCTACAGAATGTGCTATTAATTCCCTTTCCTTCTTTGTCTCTTCCTTTTCTTTCAAAAATCCTTCTGTTTTCCCCTCTTTAATTTTCCTTATCCTGCTTCTTTTCTCCCTGTAAAGGATATATGCTTTTGCAGTCTTTGCATGGCCTGTCTTTATTAAAACCCTTTCAACTATATCCTGTATCTCCTCAACAGATGGTATATCACCGTTGTAATAATTCTCAAGATAAAGTGTTACTGCTTCTGCAAGGTCTTCTGCCAGGTATCTGTCATGTCCTCCAACACTCTGGGCTGCCTTGAAAATTGCATCAGCAATTTTACTCTTATCAAAAGGGACAATTCTTCCATCCCTTTTTCTCACAAATTTAATCTTTCCCATTTTTGCTTTTTAAAGTCTATCAATTATATAATAGAAACGGAAAATAGACAACCCTGGTAAAATACAAATATGGAGGAAAGATTCCTTATTGCAAAAAAAATTATAAAGGAAGTTGGAGAATTTTTAAAGAGTGAGAGGAAAGGAGAAAATGTATTGAAAAATTTGAGGTTTGATATAAAGATCAAGCAGGATATTGAAAGTGAGAATCTCATTTTGAAAAGGATAGAGGAAAGATTTCCATATGATGGATGGGTAAGTGAAGAGAAAGGGAAAAAAGAATCTTCTTCT
>QNCF01000031.1 GCA_003644395.1 Candidatus Omnitrophota bacterium | reverse complement strand
TCCATTTTTTCCTCTTGATTTTTTTATTTTAACAGAAGTAATATAATAAAGCAATGAAGAAAAAGTTAATAATAGTAGAATCACCCACAAAAGCAAAGACCATAAAAAATATTCTGAAAGGGAATTCTGTTGTAAAAGCAACAATGGGACATATCTGCGATTTACCAGAAAATGAATTTGGGGTTGATATTGAGAAAGATTTTAAACCAAAATATGTTGTAATTCCCGGCAAGGAAAAAATAGTCAAGGAACTGAAATCTCTTTCAAAAAAATATTCTGATATATATCTTGCAACTGATGAGGATAGGGAGGGAGAAGCCATAGCATGGCATATTACCACAGTGATGGGTAAAAATGTTGAGGAAGCAAAAAGAGTTACATTCCATGAAATTACTCCTTCTGCTGTAAAATCAGCATTTGAAAATCCAAGAAAAATCTCTCTTTCTCTCGTAAATGCTCAACAGGCAAGAAGAATTCTTGACAGAATCGTTGGATATACCTTAAGTCCTTTCCTTGGAAGATACCTGGAAAAAGGACTCTCTGCAGGAAGGGTCCAGTCTGTTGCTTTGAAATTGATAGTAAAAAGGGAAAAGGAAATTGAGAATTTCAAACCAGAAGTTTTTTTCAGAATAAAAGCAAAAGTTAAAAAAGGAAATACAACATTTATACTGAATTTGAAAAAGATTAATGGTAAGGAAATCTCTGAACTTGAATTTCAGAATGAAGATATGGTTAAAAAAATAATTGAGGAGATGAAAAAGGGAGTTTTAAAAGTCAGTAAAGTCACAGAAACTGAAAAGAAAATCCATCCTTTGCCTCCTTTTATAACAAGCACTTTACAGCAGGAAGCATTTAAAAAATACGGATTTTCCTCTTCAAAAACCATGAATATTGCACAGCAATTGTATGAAGGGATAGACCTCGGGAAAGAGGGAAATGTTGGTCTTATCACATATATGAGAACAGATTCCCCATCGGTGGCGAAATCTGCTCAATTTCAGGCATTTAATTATATAAAAACAAATTTTGGAAAGGAATTCCTTCCTGATAAACCCCCTGTATATAAAACAAAATCAGCCACTGCACAGGAGGCACATGAAGCAATAAGGCCGACTTTTATCAATAAGACACCCCAATCTATTAAAAAATATCTGACAAGGGAACAATTTTTACTTTATTCACTCATATGGAAAAGGTTTCTTGCAAGTCAGATGAAGTATGGTATTTTAAAAAACAACAGATTGACAGCTGTTAATGGAATTTATGAATTTGAAGGAATCAGCAATAAAATAATATTTGAAGGATTTATGAAAGTATGGCCTGTTAAAATAGAAAATCTTGAGAAATTTCCTGAAAATATAGAAGAAGGAGAGATACTCAATGTGGAGGAATATTTTTATGAAAAAGACCAGACAAAACCACCTCCAAGATATACTGAAGCCACTCTTATAAAAACTCTTGAAAAATTCGGAATAGGAAGACCATCAACATACGCTCCAACAATCTCAATTCTTCTTAAAAGAGGTTACATTAAAAGGCAGAAAAGAAGTCTTGTTCCTCTCAAAATAGGAAGAGTTGTTACAGAAATTCTGGAGAAATTTTTCCCTGATATTATAAGTATAGATTTTACAGCAAAAATGGAAGAATCTCTTGACAAAATTGCAAATGGAGAAAAAAACTGGATTGAAATTTTAAAAGAATTTTATTCCCATTTCAAACCAATGCTTGATAAAGCTAATGAAGAGATTGTTAAGGATAAAACCATTATAAATTTTTATAAAGTCTGTCCAAAGTGTGGTGGAAAACTCGTTTTGAAAAAAGGAAAATTTGGAATATTCCTTGGATGCAGTAATTATCCTTCATGTAATTACAGTGAAGCGGTGGATAAAGATGTTAATAATACCGGCAATTGATTTGAAAAAGGACAAAATAGTTAGGCTTTATAAAGGAAAATTTGAAAAGACAACCTTTTATGAAATTGAACCTGAAGAACTCGTCAGAGATTTTATCACAAAGGGAACAAAGAGGCTCCACATTGTATTACTCAGCGGAGCAAAAGATGGAATAATCGGGAAAAAAGAGATGAAAATACTTGAAAAGATAATAAAAATAAGAAATTCTTATGGAAGGGAATCATGTAAAATACAACTTGGAGGAGGAATCAGAAGATACAGAGAGATTGAAGATTTGATTGAGAAAGGGGTTGACTATATCATCCTTGGAACTGCTCTCCTCATACCTTTTGTTCTTGAATCAGGATACTCTCTTGGAGATATAAAACTGTTCTATCAAAAGGTTGGAAAATTTTTTGATAAGGATAAAGAGGTTCCGGAATTTGAACTTATAGAAAAACTTGGCAAAGATTTGAAAGAAAAGATAATTGTTGCAATAGATTACAAAGACAATGAAATTGGAATAAGTGGATGGGAAGTTACAATTCCTTTTCTTCCTGAATATGTAATAGAAAATTTTAAAAATAAGGGATTTAAAAGGTTTCTTCTGACAGATATTGAAAGAGACGGAACACTGGAAGGAATTGAAGAGACAAGACTTTTTGAGATACTGAGGAAAGTTTCACATATGGATGAAAAACCTGAAATAATCGTTTCTGGGGGTGTTTCAGGAGAAAAGGATATTGAAACTCTTATAAATTTTGAATATCCACCTGATGGAGTTGTTATAGGGAAGGCAATTTATCAGGGACAGATAAATTTAAGAAAAATTATTCAAAAATATCAAAAAATATTGTAAAATTTAAAAAATGGGAAAGAAAAAATTTCTTCTTATTCTTTTATTTATTTTCTCTTTAATTATCTTTCCTCAAACTTTCAAAGCAAAAGTTACTCCAATCAATAACAGAGAATATTTCCCAAAAGTTCTGGGTCTTATTGAAAAATCAAAAAAATCTATTTATGCAATTTTATTCTGTGCAAAATATTATGAAAAATATCCATCAAGCCTTTCAAACCAGCTTTTAAATTCCCTGATAAAATGTGCAAAAAGGGGAGTAAAAGTGGAAATAATTCTTGACCAGTCTGAAAATGAATCTGTAAGCAAAGATAATATCAAAACAGCTATTTATCTTTCAAGAAATGGAGTTAATGTATATATGGATTCTATTGAAAAAACAACGCATTCAAAAGTTTTAATAGTTGATGAGAAATATATAGTTGTTGGAAGCACAAACTGGTCTTATTACAGTCTGAAACACAATAATGAAGCCTCTGTAATAATAGAATCCCCAGAACTTGCCAAATATTACATAAAATATTTCAAAAAGATAAAAAGGGAATGCAAAACCAAAATTTCTCCTTGCGGGAAAAAATAAATCTATTTTTCTCTTTCTTTTAAGAGTTTATATTCAAAACTATCAATTAAAGCCTTCCAGGAAGCTTCTATTATATTCTCTGAAAGTCCAACAGTCCCCCACACATCCTTTTCATCAGTTGATTCAATTAAAACTCTTGTAATTGCTGCTGTTGCTTTTTCCGGCTGTAATATTCTAACCTTATAATCGGTCAATTTCATATCTTTAATTTCAGGATAAAATTTGACCAAAGCCTTCCTTAAAGCATTATCAAGAGCATTCACAGGTCCATGCCCTTCACTTGCTGTATGTTCAACCAGCTTATCAACTCTCACCTTCACAGTCGCTTCAGAAACCACTTTTTTGCCTCTCTTTTCAACAATAACCCTGAAACTTTCCACTTCAAAAAGTTTTCTGTATTTTCCAAGAGCCTTCCTCACCATCAATCCAAAAGAACCTTCAGCAGCCTCAAATTGATAACCTTCCTTTTCAAGTTCTCCAACCATATCCAAAATCTTTTTTGTGACTTTATCATCTTTCTCAATATTATATTTCTTTAACTTCTGCAAAATTGTGCTTTTTCCTGAAAGTTCTGATATAAGTATTCTCCTCTGATTACCCACATCTTCAGGATTTATATGCTCATAACTTTCTGGTTTTTTGCTTATCCCATCTATATGTACTCCACCTTTATGTGCAAATGCACTGATACCAACAAAAGGCTGGAAAGGATAAGGGACAATATTTGCTATTTCATAAACATACCTTGATAATCTTGTAAGATGGACAAGTTTTTCTTTCCCAACACATCTGTATCCCATCTTCAATTCAAGAATAGGAATAATTGCAGTAAGATCGGCATTACCACATCTTTCTCCAAATCCATTTATTGTACCCTGAACCTGGATTGCTCCTTCTTTTACAGCAGCTATGGTATTTGCCACTCCCAATCCAGAATCGTTATGAGCATGGATACCAACAGGAACACTTATTTCTTTTACAACTTTCCCTGTGATCTCCCCTATTTCAAAGGGAAGGCTTCCACCATTTGTATCACACAAAATAATCCTGTCTGCTCCACTCTCCTCAGCAACTTTTATTGTTTTGATAGCATATTCTGGATTATTTTTATATCCATCAAAAAAGTGTTCTGCATCAAAAAATACTTTTCTGCCTTCCTTTTTAAGGAATTTTATAGAATCCTCAATAAGCTTTAGGTTTTCTTCAAGAGAAGTTTTGAGTACATATTTTACATGCAAATCCCATGATTTCCCAAAGATAGTGATATATTCTGTTCCACTATTAAGAAGTGCTCTAAGGTTTTCGTCCTTCTCCGCAGGATTGCTTTTCCTTCTTGTGCTTCCAAAAGCAACGATTTTGCTGTTCTTAAATTTCTTATTTTTTACCCTTTTAAAAAATAAATCGTCCTTTGGATTGGAACCTGGCCAGCCACCTTCAATAAAATCTACACCAAATTCATCAAGGGCTTCTGCAATTTTTATTTTATCAAATACTGTGAAGGAAATCGATTCTCCCTGCGCTCCATCCCTTAAAGTTGTATCATAAATTTCTATCTTTTTCATTTTATTTTTTCATTCTACTTTTTGATAAATTTTCTGTCAACTTTCCAAATTTATTTAAGATATTTTCCATAAAAAATTTTCAATGAGTAAACTGTAATGGAAAATAAAATGATTATTGAAAATAGAGCCAATAATGGACTTGAAATTTTGTAAACGAGGAGAGAAACAGAGCCAAGAACTATACAGCAATATATGATAAAAAGCACAGCCCTTGTTTGAGAAAATCCCAATGCTACAAGCCTGTGAGAAAAATGGTCCTTCCCTGTATATTCAATCCATTCTCTAAAATTTTTGACTTTTCCTTCAAGAACTCTCAGCACTGTAATTAAAATCATATCAAAGATTAAAATGTATAAAATTAAAATCGGTATAGCAATACCAACAATTTTGCTTTCATTTGACCATTCTCCCATAACTGCTATGCTGGAAAGAATAAAACCAAGAAATGTTGCCCCACTATCTCCCATAAATATCTTTGCAGGTGGGAAATTATAGAAACTGAAGCCGAGACAACTGCCAGCAATTGAAATTGAAATAAATCCAAGCCACCTATCTCCACTTAAATTTGAAATGGCAAAAAAGAATAGAGAAGAAACCATTGCAATCCCAACAGCAAGCCAGTCCATATTATCAAGAAAGTTCATTGCATTTGTAATTCCAACAACCCATATAATTGTAAAAAGATAATTGAGCCATTTGAATGGAAAAATTTTCAAACAAATTCCACAACTGAAAAGAATTCCAACGCTCAGAATCTGTATAAATAAACGGTATCTTGCCGGAATATGTTTTAAATCATCAATCAATCCAACGAGAAAAATGAGAGTTCCTCCATATATTACTCCTTTAAGAGGTATATTATAATCCATGGAGACAAATACTCCCAGATTGAAAGAAAGAAATATTGCGATACCTCCAAGTAAAGGTATGGGTTTGGTGTGAATCTTTCTTTCATTTGGATAATCCATAATTTTAAAAATACCTGCTAATTTCATCATTAAAGGAGTTAGAATAAAAGAGGAGAAAAAAGATGTTATAAAAGGAAAAATATATCTATACATTTTTAACAACCTCTTTTAATATTTCAATAATTTCCATTATCTCATATTTTTTCATATCATGGTAAAGAGGCAAACAGAAAGAGTTATTAAAAAGATATGCAGTTACTGGGAAATTTTTATCTTCAAGATTGAGATAGGAATGTATTGGCCTGAAAATCGGCTTTTTAGCATCAACTCCTCTCCTGATAAGATGTCTTCTTATATTCTCATTCCCTATCACTACAAATCTTGAATAGATATGGTCAGAAGTTTTTTGTGGTAATTTTATTTTATCAATATCTTTTAAACCATTAAAATAAATCTCCGCAAGATATTTTCTCCTTTCCAGATTTTTTCTCAACATCATAAAAGAATACAATCCGAAAGAAGCAACAATTCCACACATCCTGTAATTGAATGAGACTTCATATTTCTTCTTTTTATCATAAAAAGAAAGGTATTTTGCTTTCTCATAAATATTTTTATTATCTGTAAGGAAGATGCCACCTTTCTGTGCATTGAGAACTTTTGAATAATAAAATGAACATACACTTATATCTCCAAATTTACCTGACATCTTCCCTTTGTATTTACTGCCTATTGTAAATGTAAAATCTTCAATTACAGGAATACCAAATTTTTTAATCTTCTCAATTTTTGCATTTTTCCCGAACATATGAGGGACAATAATTGCTTTTACTTTTTTATTCTTCTTCAAATATCTCTCAATTTTCTCAACAGAAATATTAAAATCCTCCTCAACATCAACAACTGCAGGGATTGCCCCAACATACTTTATGGCATTTAACAGAGCAACACACACAAAACTTGGAATTATAACCTTATCATCCTTTCCTATTCCAAGAGATATCAGAGAAAGATGCAATGCTGAAGTGGCAGAATCTGTAGCAATCCCATATTTTCTTCCTATAAAATTTGCAATTGCCGATTCAAACTCCTCAACAGCCTTTCCTGGTTCCTCTATTCCTTTTTCCAAAAAATTTTTAAGTCTTTTATCCATTTATCTATTTAAGGAGAATATCAAGACTCTCAGGCCCACAATTGAAAAGCAAATCAATTATTGATAAGTCAGGAATAAAACCTATCTCCTTAAATTGTTGAGGATATTCAGGGCATACCCAGTTATGTTCCTCAACCTCAATTCCGTTTTCTTCAAATAATTTTTTATCAAGATAAACTTTTGATGCATATTTCCCTGTAAGATAAACTTTCCCTCCGAGTTTCTTGCAAATATTTACCAGCCTTTCAGAACTTTTACCTTCCACATTTAAACTTGAACTCATTATTATTTTTGTTTTTATACCCAGGAAATTTTTGATATAATCAAAAATAGTCTGGTTTAAATCTATCAACCTTTCCCAATCTTGGCCATATATTTTTTCAAATACAGGGAAGTATTTTTCAAAATACGGTGCTTTCTTATAAAAAGAAAGGATTGAATAAAGATGTTTATGTCTCCATTTTTTTGTATTATCAATTTTAACTTCATTAATTAATTGACCAAATTTCTGGTATACAGGGACAGTAAGAATAACTTCTCCACCAGGTCCCTTTATCTTGTTCCTGTTCTGCCAGTCATTTTTTGTAAACTGGACATCATCAAGTATCACAAAAACATCACTTTTTGCTACTTTTGCCCAGTATCTTAACCATGGAAGATAATGTGACTGATGAATTGCTATTCTCATTTTATAAAACAAATCTATAACAGACAAAAGCCTCTGCTGCTTCAACTGAAATTTCTCTACCTCTCATTCTTGCAAGATATTCTATACTTTTGAGACTTGCATGGTGAGGTGGTGGTTTTAACTGAGATTTATAGAAAGAAATTGCTTTCAATTTTTTATCAAGGTATTTTGAAATATCCACATAAAAATTTGGATGAAATTTCTCCCTTTCAAGACTCCACGAAATTGCTGGATTATCATATCCCAAAACTATCCTCTGGAAAGATTTCACCCCTCTTAAATGTGGACGGCAAGCAGTAAAACCTGCTTTAAAAACAGCTTCATGGTCTTGATTGTAAGATGTGACAGGTAATGCTACTATTGAAGGGTTTAAATTCTGTAAAGATAATTTTGCATCTTTTTCTATAAGAGAAATGAGTTCCCTTCTTGGAATTGTATCAAGTCTTAAATGTGTCTTCGTATCTTTGAACAAGATCTCATAATCATTAACTCCAAGAAATTCCATTGCATTTATAAACTCATTAATCCTTACCTCTGCACTGATTTCTTTCTCTCCTTCTTCTGTAAACTGCACCACTGTTCCATCAGAAACAAGCATTACATATACTTCTCCTCCAGCATCTTTAATCTTTGCCATTGTCCCAGCACATCCAAAAGCTTCATCATCTGCATGAGGAGAAATGATTAAAACTCTTTGTTTTTTCCAGAAAATATCTTCAATTTCCATCTTTCCTTCCTTTTTAAAATATCGCGATAAAGAGATTCTATCTTTTCACACATTATTTTTGCACTGAATTTATCCTTAACATAAATTTTTGCATTCCTTCCCATAACCTTCATCATATGAGGATTTTTTTCAAAATATTTTAACCTTTCTGCTATCTCCTGTCCACTACCAGGAGAAACAAGAAATCCAGTCTTCCCATCAATTACAACTTCGGGAATACCACCAACTCTTGTGGCAACACATGGTTTTTCCATCAGACCTGCTTCCACAAGAACTCTTCCCATCCCTTCATTTAACGATGGTAGAACAAATACATCTATATTTGCTAAAAATTCTCTTAAATCATCCAGCATTCCAAGAAAATATACTTTCTTTTCCAGCCCATATTCCTTAACCAGCTTTTCAAGAAAATCCCTTTCCTCTCCTTCTCCTGCAATCAACAAAACAAATTTATCATCAAGAAACCTCATACTTTCAATGAGATAGTTTATTCCTTTAACAGAAACAAGTCTGGAAGCGCATCCAATGATAAATTTATTTTCACCAATATTCAATCTCCTCCTGAAATTTATATTTTCAAAATTCTCCTTCACATACTTTTCAACTTCAATACCACTTATAATTTTTACATACTGGGATTCCTTCCCTATTCCATTCTGAAGATGCTCCTGCTTTGATTTTTCAGATAGTGTTATTATAGCATCTGTAAATTTTGCAAGTATTCTCTCAACAAATATAATAATTTTTGTCAAGAATTTCGGAAAATAACCATAAAAAACATGCCCATGTGGAGTATGGATTATAACAGGAACTTTTGCAAATTTTGCAGCAATTCTCCCAAGAACCCCTGCTTTGGAGGTATGTGTATGGACTATATCATATTTCCCATTTTTAAGTATTCTGTAAATTTTTAAAAATGCTATCAAATCCTTCAATGGATTTATTTCCCTTACAAGTTCATCAATGTGTATCACATTTATATCATCAAGAGGAAATCTGATTTCTTTTTCTCCTTTACTCAATCTTCCTGTAATAAGGTCAACATGAAAATTTTTCTCCATAAGATATTTCACTGTCAGATAAGTATTTTCCTGAGCACCACCCTGACACATCCTTGTGATAATGTGAGCTACTTTTATCATCTCTTTTTAACCATTCTCTTAAATCTTTTCCTTTCCTTTCTTGTTGGAATTCCAAAATATTCAACTTTGCCTTCCATTCTTTTTGTAACTATTCTGCCTTCTTCCAGCCTCCTTAAAACATCCAAAATCATCTCTCTTCCCTTTTTTAACGCTTTAAAATAAAGAGTCTGCTCATTATCACGGTCACTCACTGGAATTTTCTCCTGTGCAATAATTTCACCAGAATCAAGCTTTTCTTCCACTTTATGGATAGTAACTCCTATCTCATTTTCTCCATGATACAGAGCCCAGAATATTGAATCCATCCCCCCATATTTTGGTAGGAGTGAAAGGTGAAGATTTATAAACCATTTTGCAGTTTTTAAAATTTCTTTCCCCAAAATCCTTGCATTTATAGTGAGAACAACATCTGGTTTTATCTTCTTTAATAAATTTACTGTCCGGGAAGAATTATGAGTTTCTACTTTAAAAATCTTTAAAGGATAAACAAGAGCCACTTCTTCTATTGAATAAAACTCATCATTCTTCCATGATGGATACAATTTCCTTTTAAAATAATGGAATTTTATCAACATCAATTCCTTCAACTTCCCGAAAACATAATCAAATCCATACTTCCAATACAATTTCCATATCTTTTTAAATCTTATTCCCTCATTTCCAAAAATCATCCTGCTTCTTTCCTCCAAAATTATCCCTTCTACTCCATATCCATTTTTCAAAAGGTAACTTACAACCATCCCGGGGGATATCCTCCAGGTTCGTGTTAAAACAACTATTTTCATTTTATAAACTCATATACTTTCCTGGAAAAATTTTCCCAGTTTAATTCATTCAAAACCCTTTTATATCCATTCTCTCCAAGTCTTTCAGCAAGTTTCTTATCGGACAGAATTTTTATTATTGCCTTTGCAATATCGTTCTCATCTTCAGGATTAACAAGTAATCCATTGTATCCATCAATAACAGCATCAACCACACCACCTGATTTTCCTCCAATTACAGGTTTTTTACACGCATTTGCTTCCAGAAAGACTATGCCAAAACCTTCAACATCTCCCTTTTCTTTTATTTCTCTACTTGGCATGATAAATAAATCGCATAAGTTATAAAAATATAAAAGCTGTGATGGGAATCTTCTTCCAGCAAAGATAACCCTCTCTTCTACACCACATTCAAAAGCAAGTTCCTTCAAATAATTTTTTATAGGCCCATCACCTACAAGCAAGTAATAAACATCAGGTATTTCCTTCAAAACCAATGGGAGTGATTTTATTACCATATCAAAACCTTTCCTCATTACAAGCCTTCCAACAGAAAGAATAATCTTTTTATCTTTCAAAAATTCAAGATTTTCCTCTTTTAAGAACCTTTCAGGTATCTCTGCTGGATAGAATTTTGAAGGGTCGGTTCCTGGATGGACAATAAAAATCTTTTCTCCATTTACTCCAAATCTGATAAGTCTGTTTTTAACAAAATTACTGAGGGCAAAGATATTTTCACTATTTTCATATATTTTTAAATAGACATTTTTCAAAAATCTCCTCTTTATCTTTTCAAATTCATATCCATAACCAAAAAGGTAATATTTAAAACGGAATATTTTTTTCAGAAAATAAGAAATCAATCCTCCGTATCCAATATTCATTGCAAAAACTTTTTTTGGTCTAAATCTCAAAAAAACAATGAGAAAAGTAAAGAAAAACGGGAAAAATCTCAAATAACCGAGATTGTATCCATAAAACCTGAATATTCTGTATCTCCTCTTTTTATCATATTCCATATCCTTTTTACTTTTCGGCCCGATGCATAAAACATCTATTCCAAAATCATAAAAATGGTCAGCAAGTTCTCCACTTATAGTACTGACACCATCTGTATGAGGAGGAAAATCAACAGAAGCAATTAAAATCTTTTCTCTTTTCAACATAGTAAACTCCTTATAAACTTTTTTATAAGCCAGACATCTTTAAAAGAAAGAAAATCAAGATAACCATTAATTTTTGCTTTAAAAGTAAAAAAATTATCGGAAGAATCAATTCCAATTCTATACAGAGAGAATAAATCTGTTCTTTCATTATTAACACCGTAAATTGCAGAACATGCACAGAAATAACCTGCCTCTTTAACAATTTTTTTTATTTCAGAATTAAAATCAAGAAATGTCCCATATGGATAGGAAAATGGGATAAAACTGTTTTTTAAATTTTCCTTCAAAATTCTGTAAGAGAGAGTTATTTCCTCTTTTGCCTTCTCAAAAGAGATTTTTGAAAGATTAACATGGTTCAGTGTATGTGACCCAAATATTATTGATGAACATTCCATTTTTTTTATATCCTGCCAGTTTAAAATTCTATTATATTCAGGATTATCTCCGATATCATGTGGCAAAACTTTATTTTTTCCTACATATCCAACTGTAAGAAATATGGTTGCTGGCAATCCATATTTCTGCAGAACAGGATATGCATAAAGATAATTATCCCTGTATCCATCATCAAAAGTTATAACAACTTCCTTCCCAGAGATAGATTTATTTTTAATCCTTTTTATTGCTTCTATAAGAGATATAACTTCAAAATTTCCTTTTAAATATCTTATATGTTTTTCAAATTCTTCCGGAATTACATTTGTTTCATATTTCCTGTATGGA
>QNCF01000030.1 GCA_003644395.1 Candidatus Omnitrophota bacterium | reverse complement strand
TCTGTCACACCCTTTTTAAACCATACTTCAACTGTCCATTTTCCCTTTTCTCCCCTGCTTTTTTTATAAATTTTGAAATCCTGTGATACTCTATCTATAAGGACTTCTCTGCATATTCTTCTTAAAAGAGCATCATCAATTTCCCCTTCAATCCTGTAAAGATTTTTTATTCTGACATCTTTTATTGAACCGATACCGAGTTCCTGTATGCTTTTTTTTATCTCATAAGCCATCGCATCAAATAGCCCTTCCTTATAAAAGATTTCAACAAGAAAAGTATCCATCTTCAATCTTCTGAGTAAGATGCTGCCTGTTTTGAATTTTCCCATACAGTAACCTTTTTGACTTTCACTTTCTCATTTTTAAAAATTGAGCACAGTTTTTTAAATATGAAGTAAGATATATTTTCGGATGTTGGATTTTTCCTTTTAAAAAACGGAATTGTGTTCAGATAATTGTGGTCAAGGATTTTGATAACTTCCTTTACTTTATCCCTCAATATTGAAAAATCCATAAGCAATCCATCCTTTCCTGTCTCTTCTCCTTCAAATATCACCTGGACTTTCCAGTTATGTCCGTGAAGTCTCTCACATTTCCCCTTATAATTTCTCAATCTGTGTGCTGCTGAGAATTCCTCTTCTATAATCAATTCAAACATTTTTTTCTTCCAGATTTACATGTTTTAATCTGTAATTTTTAATTTTCAGTAAATTTGTCAATACCTTTTTAAAATAAGGATTGATGTCTGAAAAATAAAGCGTTACAGATGGATTTTTTGAATTTGAAGGATTTTTTGAAATATAATTTTTCATCTCCTCAATAATCCCATCTATAGGGTCAACAAGATTTATACCGTTTCCCATAACCTTCTTTATAACATTTTTCAAAAATGGATAATGTGTGCAACCGAGTATAAGTGTATCTATATTCTTTTTCTTCAAACCATCAAGATATATTTTTGCAACCTGGTATGTGACAGGATGGTCAAACCATCCCTCTTCAACGAGCGGGACAAAAAGAGGGCATGCTTTTGAAAATATTTTTAAATTTTTTTTTCTCTTCAGTAATTCCTCTTTATATTTTCCTCTCCTTATAGTTGTCGGTGTTCCAATAATCCCTATCCTTTTATTCTTTGTGATTTTCAGTGCCTGATTGACAGTTGGATTTATCACATCTATGAAATGGATATCAGGAAATCTTTTTCTTAAAAAATCAGAAGCAACAGAAGATGCAGTATGGCATGCAATTATTATGAGTTTCGGATTGAATCTTATGAGAAATTTTGTATCCTGGATTGCAAATTTTTTTAAAATTTTTGGTGATTTTGTTCCATAAGGTAGTCTTGCAGAATCACCGAGATATATTAAATTTTCATCAGGGAATTCCTCAACAATCCTTTTTAAAACAGTCAATCCCCCAATCCCTGAATCAAAGATACATACTGGATTTTTATTCATAAGAAGGGATTACCTTTTTCCTTTCAAGGTATTCAATAATTGCATTTCCAAGAGTCTCTGCTATTGCCTGTCTCACTTCAACATCTCTTAAATTCATCTCAATATTTGGATTACATATAAATCCAATCTCTGTGAGGATTGATACCATTGGAGTGTATTTCAATACATAAAAGTTTCCGGGTTTTGCTCCTCTATCAGGTGTGATTAACCTTTCAGAAAGTTTCTCCTGCACAATCTCAGCAAGAATTTTGCTTTCATCAATCGTTGTTGTTGTATCAAATTCTTTTATTATCTGAAGAACGACTGTATCTTTCTGAGAATTTTCCTTCAATCTGTTTGAATTTTCATATGAGTAGAATACCTTTACCTCTTCTTTTTCCCTTGGATAGAAAGTTTCAAATCCTGTTGCATATCTCCTGTTATATTTTGAAGAATTTGTATGGATGCAGAAAAATATATCCGCATTCAGTTTTTTTGCCTTTTCCACTCTATCTTCAAGGCTTAAATAAACATCCTTATCCCTTGTAAGGTAGATTTTGATGTATGGATATTTTTTCAGTTTTTTCTTCAGATAATGCTGGAGTCTCAAAGATATATCAAGGTTCACATCCTTTTCTTTCAATCCAAAATTCCCAACTGCTCCTGAATCTATACCTCCATGCCCGGGGTCTATAAGGATGACATAATCTTCCCTTGAAAGACTCTTTTCTTCATCTTCTTCCACATTTTCTTCAAATTCACTCAATATCTTTTCAAATGATGGGAGATGGAGAAGCACTTCACCTTCTTTTTCTATCGGAGGGTATTCTATATCAACATACTTTTCTCCAACAATAACGCTTTTATTCCCAATACGCATAGCTATCCTTTTATTTTGATAGAGAAAGAAAATCCTGTCCTCTATCCTTCCCCATGAATTTTCAGCTCCGATAACTTTAAGAAGAGTCCTTAATGAAATGAAAGGTTGCTGGTTAATATAATAGACCGGATATTTTAATTCTTTTATTCTTTCAGTAAGGTTTATAGGGGAGGCACTCTGCAGAAAAGAGAAGAAAAGGCATAAAAAAAATATGATATAAACCAATTTCAAACTCCTTTTAAAAAATAGTGGAGGCGGCGGGTACTGCCCCCGCGTCCAGAAGGAAAGCAAATAGAGCCTCTACCTGCGTAGTCTGAAGTTTTGGTCTTAGTTTCTTACCCCCCTTCAGACCGGGTGTAAGAAACGCAGCCTTTTTGGTATCTTTCAGTCAGGGAAAAGGCTAACCTGACTGAAAGAGCCCTCTTACCGACTCACTCCAAAGACCCGAGGGCAGGGTCTTCGGGTGAGTGGCTGCTTTTAAGCAGCCAGAAGATTTGCAGTGTTGGCAGTTATTTTTTGTCAGTCTTTTTTACGAGAGACTGACAGAACTCGGCAGGCAGCTCTATTTGCTTTACCTCCTGTCGAAACCTATTTCGCCCCCATATTTTTCAAAGAACTACCACTTTTCTTTCAATCTTCTCTGTATTTCTCTTTCAACCTCTCTTTTCTTTATTTCCTTCCTCTTATCGTATAATTTTTTACCTTTTGCAAGTGCAATCTCTACTTTTGCAAGTCCTTTACTATTAAAGTATACTGAAAGAGGAACAATTGTCAACCCTTTTTCCTCAACTTTCCTTCCAAGTCTTATTATTTGATTTTTATGAAGAAGCAATTTCTTTTTCCTCAAAGGGTCTATCTTTTCAAATGAGGCTGGATATGGGGCAATGTAGAAATTGTGGAGGAATATTTCTCCATTTTCTATCTTCCCATAAGAATCTTTTAAACTTGCCTTCCCTTCCCTTAAGGATTTCACTTCCGCACCTTTAAGAACAATTCCAGCCTCTATCCTTTCCAGAATTTCATAATCATGGAAAGCCTTTTTATTCTCTATCCTCATTTTTTTAATTATACCATTTCAGGAACAATATGCTCTTGCTTCATAAATAGAGACATATCTGGAACCATTTGTTTTGAAGATTTCTATTTTTAATCTTTCTGCTGTTTCTGGTTTGAATTTATGCCTGCAGAAATATGATGTATTGTCCTTAACCTCAACAACCTTTATCCATCTATTTCCGCTTTTAAGTGAAATTGTGTAATGTGAAGGGATCTGGTCTGGAACAAAGAAAGGTGGGATTTCATTATATTCAAGATTGATTGCTGCATCAAACATAAACTGTACCATTCCAATTTTCCTTTTCTCTTTAAATACAAACTCAACCCATTGAGGAAATCCATCCTCTGAAATCCATACATTTGTCCATCTTTCAGGACGGCTCACTCCTGATATTATATTTTCTGGTTGGAATGGGAATAGAGGTGGTCTTATCTCAAACCATATATTTTTTCTTTTATCAAACCTCCATTTTTCCCTGCATCTGAAAATTTTGCTCAGACCAGGAAATTGAGATAGACTTTCCATTAAATAAACATTCTCATTCTCATCAAAGAAAAACCAGTAAATCCCCTCCTTAAATTCCCTGTTTATTCTTATTTTTACAATATTTTCTCCTTTCCTCACTTTAATTTTTCTGCAAATGATATCCTTTCTGGATGAGAAATCCCAAAGGTCATATGATTCTCTGAGATGGAATTTCAAAAAAGTATCCCTTTTTGCCCTCACTTTTACAGCAATATCTTCAATTTTCCCTTTAAGTGGTAATTTCTGACCTATTGCGATACAAAGGTGTGCTTCACTGTCTGATTTTTCCATTTTTAGCATTCTGTGTGAAGATGCATTAACCTTTGAATCTCTCAAAATATCAGACTTATCTTCGTTTTTAATTCCAGGAATGAAACATCCATCTTTAAGAAGTTTTTGCTGGAGTTCTTTTATCCTTGAGGGATAGATATCTGAAGGGAAAATACCGTATTTTTTGCAGATAGAAATAGCTGTCCCTGCTGCCTGACCGATTAATGCACATGTGCCCATCACCCTTGTTGTTCCAAGAGCAACATGTGTTACACTTATATTTCTTCCTGCCATCACAAGATTTTTTATATTCTTTGAATATATGCATCTGAAGGGGATTGTATAGATATAAACAATTCTCTTTTCTATCTCCTCAATCTTCCCACTCTGTGATGGTTCTGGAAAATCTTCTTTTGCAAGAATTCCTCCTGGAGTATGGAGGTCTATAAACCATCCACCATAGGCAATAGCATCCGGAAATATTTTCCTTTCCTTCACATCATTTTCATTCAATATATAATCTCCAGCAAATCTTCTTGATTCTCTCTTTCCAGGAACCATACCTATCCATTCAATAACATAATTTTCAAATCCATGTTCTCCCTCATTTTTTAAATGGTCCCATACTCCAAGAACATGGGAGATTAAATTGTGTTTTATATCTTCGTTTTCGTATATGGTATCATATGGGAAACCGACTTCTATCCACCAGTATCCGGGAAGGTAATCATGCCTTCTCAATTTTAATGTTATATCATCTTTTTTATATTTGACTATCCAGGAAGGGGGAGTAAATTTAACAGGTCTTCCAGCATCTCTTACAAGAAAAAGGAGTGAATTTCCCATTATTCCCATATCTTCCTTTTCAGGAGCAAGAGATTCATTGAATTCATATCTGCTTTCCCTCCCTATTCTGAATTCTGCCCCTGCTGAATAAGCGATAGTTCCATCTCCTGAAGCATCAAGGAAATATTTTCCCTTCACAACAAATTCTTTCTCACTTCCCAGCTGGATGCACAGCACCCCTTCAATTAAATCATGTTTCTTCATTATCGCCTTTCTTGCTGATGTATCAAGGAGAATATCAACCCCTTCATTTCTCAGAAATTCATAAAGGACAATATCAAAATTTGAATTTATAAATGAATTTCTGTAAGGAGCAAAATTTCTCTTTCTCTCCTCAAGGAATAACTCACATATTATCCCTGTCTCTCTTGCCCATGCATTTGGAGAAAGTCCACCGCATGCCCCACCAATATTAACCCTTATTTCAGAACTTGCATTCCCTCCAAATACAGGTCTATCCTGGATAATGATAACTGAAAGTCCATTTCTTCTTGCAGAAATTGCTCCACATACACCTGCAAGTCCACCACCTATAACCACAAGGTCATAAATTTTTTCCATTGTTGACTTTTTTATAAGCGATTATAAAATAAAATGCATGGAGTTTCAAAAGGTATGGAGGAAGATTGAGGATTACTGGGTGAAAAGGGGATGCCTTTTATGGCATCCCCATAATGTTGAGGTTGGAGCCGGAACTTTAAATCCAGCAACTTTTTTTGGAATCCTTGGGAATAAAAAGTGGAAAGTTGTTTATCTTGAGCCTTCTGTCAGACCGGCAGATGGAAGGTATGGAGAAAATCCTGTAAGATTATACCTCCACCATCAAATCCAGGTTATTTTAAAACCACCACCTGAAAATATCCAGGAAATTTACCTTAAAAGTTTAAAATATGTAGGGATTGATATTAAAAAACATGATATAAGATTTGTTGAGGATAACTGGGAGGCTCCAACAATAGGTGCATGGGGAGTTGGATGGGAGGTATGGATAGATGGTCTTGAAATAACACAGTTCACATATATGCAGCAGGCAGGAGGGATTGACCTTTTCCCTCCAGCAGTTGAGATAACATATGGGCTTGATAGAATAGTTAACTTTCTTCAGAATAAGAGAAATGTTTTTGAATTGAAATGGAATGAAGATTTTGGATACAGTGATATCTATAAAGAAAGGGAAAGAGAATATTCAATTTACAGTTTTGAAATTGCTGATACAGATTTACTTTTTGAAATCTTTGATAAATTTGAAAAAGAATGTGAAAGGATTCTTGATAGAGGGATTGTGTATCCAGCATACGATTATGTTCTGAAACTATCCCATATATTCAATCTTCTTGATTCAAGAAAAGCGATAAGTGTGAGTGAAAGAGTAAGGTATATAGCAAGAGTGAGAAGGCTTGCAAACAGGTGTGCTAAACTTTACTTGAAGAAGGGTAAGGGTATAATATAACAATGAAGCCGGGATGGTGGAATTGGTAGACACGTACGTTTGAGGGGCGTATGGCGTAAAGCCGTGAGGGTTCGAGTCCCTCTCCCGGCACCACAATAATTTTTTAAGGAGAGAGAAAATTAAAAAAGAAAAGACTCCTTACTGGGAAGATATTCTGATAATCCTTTCAATCTTCACCCTCTGGCCCACTATATTGAGAAAAGAAAATCTGATAAGCAGAATTATCATGTATATGGCATTCTGTGTGATGGTATGGGTATTTTACAGAAGGTTGAAAAGGTTTAAAAAATATATAAATGAGAGGAAAAAATAGGTTTTTCATAATCGGTCTTATTATTCTATTAACCTTATTTTATATTAAATTCTCTTCAAAAAATAAGATTGAAAAGAAAGGGGATATTCTTTTCTCTCAGGGTAAAATAGAAGAGGCTATTGAATTTTGGAAGAGTTATGTTAAAGAGAATAGAGATTCAAAAATTTATGAGAAAATAGTTATGGGTTATATTCTGGAGGGGAAACTTGATGATGCAGAAAACTGGGCAAAAGAGGGTTTGACTTATTTCCCTGGATGTGTTAATTTAATCTATAATTTGGCTCTGATAAATTTTTATAAGAAAAATTATGAATTATCGCTTGAATTGATTGATAGGGTGCTTGAGATGAACAGGTATTTTCCAAATGCACATTATTTGAAAGGATTGATTTTTGAAATAAAGGGTGATATTGAAAAGGCAAAAAGGGAGTTTGTTGAGGACTTAAATATAACTCCATGGTCAAGAAAAACATGGGAGAAACTACAGGAGATAGAAGAGGGAGAAAATGAGAGGAATTAAATTCTTCTTTTTTATATTTTTATTCTCAAACTTTCTTTTTTCAGAAAATGTGATTGATTATGTGAGATTCTTCTCATCCCTCAAATCAAGGGTTCCAGGTTATGAGGGGCATAAAAAGGCATTAAATTTCATTGAGGAGAAATTCAAACAGGCAGGACTTAAGAATATAAAGAAGGAGAAGTTTACTGTTGCTGTACCTGTTGAGAAGGAAGCATACCTTGAATATAATGGAAAGAGAATAAAACTCCACTGCCTCTGGCCAAATCTTGTCAGAACTCCAACAACTCCTCCTGAAGGGATAGAAGGTATTCTGATTTATGGAAAAGATGGGGATTTGAGGAATTTTGAAGGGAAGGATTTGAAGAAAAGTATTGTTGTTCTTGATTTTAATTCAGGTAGCAGATGGACAACCCTTTCAATGCTTGGAGTTAAAGCATTCATCTTTCTTGAATCGGATGATATTTCAAGGGAGGAGGCTGAAAGGAAATTCCTCTCTGTCCCTCTTAATGTTCCAAGATTTTATGCGACAAAAGAAAATATCCCCCAGATTTTAAAACTCGCCAGAAGTGAAAGTAAAGTGAAGATTTACGGGAGGATGGATTGGGAAAATGTTACAGATTATAACATTTATGGATTTATGGAGGGTAGGGATGAGAATTTAAAGAAAGAGATAATAATAATTGAAAGTTTTTATGACAGTATAAGTGTTGTTCCATCAATAGCACCTGGAGCAGATGGGAGTTGTGGTATATCAGTCCTTCTTGATATCCTTGATTATTTCAAAAAACACCCTCCAAAAAGGAGTATAATCTTCCTTGCCACTTCAAGCCATTACCAGTCTTTAAAAGGGATAGATAAGTTTGTTAACAGGCATCTCAGGAATATGGAGCCTTTCAAAAGCAGGATTAAAAAGGAAAGGATAGAACCAAAGTTATTTATTGGACTTGACCTGACAAGTGAATCAGATGAGATTGTAATATGGCATAATTCCTATGAATTTTATCTGCAGAAAGTCTTTGCTCCACTGGCAAAGAAATTTATAGCCTATTCAGAGAGATTTTACAGAAGAATTGGCTATCCATACCAGCCGCTTCTCAACGGAATAAGTCCGAAAAAGGGATTGACCTGGAGCAGTTTCCATATGAATCCAATAAGAACAGATGGAGAGATTGTAATTCTTTCAGGTGTTCCTGCAATTTCTTTTATAACCGCAAATGAGGGAAGATGGAGAATTGATACTCCAATAGATAAATTTGAAAATTTAAATATCAAAAATATTGAAAGACAATCAATTTTCCTGAAAAAACTTCTTAAAAAAGCAATAGATGACCCTGACCTTTTTGCAAATACACAGCTGAAAGTAGAAGATAAACTTGCATATCTGGAAGTAAGAATTGTAACTTTTGACCCGAGGAAAAGTTTTGTTCCGAATAAACCTGTTAAAGGAGCCCTTGCATTCATAAGAAGGGATAAAATCTGTCCTTCCCTTTCCTATTCAAAAACTCACTGTGGTGTGAGGGAAGATTTAATAGAGATTACAGATGAGAATGGAATAGCAAAATTCACACAATTTTATGTTGAGACTTTATGGTGGTTACAGCCACAGATGTGGGTCCAGGCATTCTATATAAATCCTGAAAATGGAGAGATTATTCTTGCGCCTGACCTTGGGGTTAATGGAGACCAGCAGTTTCCTTTACATTTAACAATAGATTATAAAGAGAAAAAATGGATGGCTGTATTGTTTGACTGTAAGGCAATTAATCTTTTTGGACTCATTGACCCTCAATACCTGATTCCATTGAATAAAGTGGATATTTTTGACCTTTCAAACAGTCTGCCTGATGCTTATGGTTATTATCTTCAGTTTCCAGGAGATACACTTAATCTTGGATGGACTTCTTATTCAGAACCATTTGGAGTGATATTTGTCCAGCCACACAGTGGAATTAAAGTTGCAGGAGAATCAGGCCCACTTGGTAAAAGGCTTTTGCTTTTAAATTCTAAGGAAAGTCTGACAAATAAGGAATATGTTGAAGGGCTTGGATTTTCAGCAGATGAAATAGATTCAATTTATGATACCCCATACCAGGGAGCAAAGGATATGATAATTCTTGATACATTCAGGAGACGAAATTTTGAAAAGTATGGGGTGAGAAATGAGAGATTGAAGATGCTCCAGGAAAAATCAATAAAACTTTTAAAGAAAGCCGAAGAATGCAGAAAGAAAAAGGACTGGTTTGGATTTTTGAAATTTTCAAGGCAGGCACAGGCTATAGAATCAAGAGCATATCCTGATGTTAAAAATACTGCAAATGATGTTATAAAAGGTCTCATTTTCTATTTCATGCTTTTACTTCCATTTGCATATTTCTGTGAAAGATTGTTCTTTGGATTCCCAAAAATCCAGTACAGGATAATTGCTGTATTTGGAATATTCATACTTATTTATCTGATAATGAGATTTATCCATCCAGGATTTAAACTGACAAATGCTCCTGAAGTTATCCTTCTTTCATTTATAATCCTTGCCCTCTCCATAATAGTCCTTTCAATAATCACTTCTAAATTTGAGGAACAGATGCAGAGATTGAAGAGGGAGACTTCAAAAGTATACCAGACAGATGTTGGAAGGGTGAGTGCTGCAGCCGCTGCATTTTCTCTTGGTGTTGCAAATATGAAAAGAAGGAAAATCCGTACACTTTTAACTTCAATAACATTAATACTTCTCACATTCACAGTCCTTTCTTTCACCTCAATAAAATCATATATGAAATTTACAAAGGTTTTGAGACCAAATCCTCCATATTACCAGGGAATTCTTTTAAGGGACAGATGCTGGTTCCCATTGCAGGAAGTTGCTCTTAGTTATGTAATAGATGAGTTTTCCTCAAAAGGAACAATAGTTCCAAGAGCATGGTATATTCCAAGTGAACTCGGACATATGGGTGGAATACAGGTTAAAAGGAAAGATAAGAGATTCTGGGTTTCAGGATTGATAGGATTATACCCTGAAGAAACATCTGTCACACATATTGATAGGACACTTATAGCAGGAAAGTGGTTTGAGAAGATTGATGAAAATACATGTATAATTTCTCAAAAAATTGCAGAATTCCTCAATATAAGAAAAGAAGATGTTGGGAAGGTATATGTGGAGGTATTTGGAAAGAAGTTTCTTGTAAAGGGTATATTTGACAGTAAAAGATTGATGGAAATTAAAGACCTTGATAATGAACCACTTACTCCTGTAGACTTTTCATCATTTTCTGAAAGTGAAAGAACGAGGATGAGCATACAGAGGAGTGCGCAGGTTTATCAGAGGAAAGTGATTATTCCTGCTTTTATACATAGAGATGCAGAAAATATTATCCTTTTCCCTTATAAAAAAGTGATGGAGATGTCAGGGACTCTCCAGTCAATAGCTGTGAAATTTAAAGAAGGAGTGGATTCAAAATCACTGGTTGAGGATTTCATTTTAAAACTTGCAGGAATAGTCTTTGCAGGGATAGGGGAAAAGACTTATGTTTATTCAAGTATAGGTTTGACTGCAGTTTCAGGACTTTCAAACCTCATTATACCAATTCTCATTGCAGCCTTAATCGTTCTCAATACAATGCTCGGTTCAGTTTATGAGAGGATAAAGGAGATTGGAACTTACAGTGCTGTTGGGCTTGCTCCTGTCCATATCGCTTCTCTTTTCCTTGCAGAATCAATGGTATATGCAGTCCTTGGTGCAGTTGCAGGTTATCTTATAGGTCAGATTCTTGCAAAGATAATGGTTGTTACAGGAATGCTCAAAGGACTTATTCTCAATTATTCTTCACTTTCTGCAGTTTTTGCAACAATAATAATTGTCTTTACAGTCTTGCTTTCAACTCTTTATCCTGCAAGGAAGGCATCACAGATGTCTGTTCCTGATGTTACAAGAAGATGGGTTTTGCCTAAACCTAAAGGTGATAGATGGGAATTTGAATTTCCTTTCACTGTTAGTGAATTTGAGGTTCTCGGTCTTGCAACATTCCTGACAGATTACTTCAATTCATATCAGGATATATCTGTCGGTGACTTCTATACAAATGGAGCAACTTTAAGATACGAAAAAATTGATGGAAATAAAAATAAATATTATATTACAACAGAGGTATGGATTGCTCCATTTGACCTTGGTGTAAGCCAGAAGATGGAGATAATAATGGAACCACTTGGAGAATACAATTTCTATACAATCAATCTAATTCTTACAAGGATGAGTGGAGAGGCTGGTGACTGGGAAAGGTTAAACAGGAAATTCCTGGATGGAATAAGGAAACAGTTCCTTATATGGAGAACAGTAAGTACTGAGATAAAGAAAGATTATGAAAATCAGGGTAAAGCAATTTTGAAACTGGTGTAAAAAAAATGGAGAGAGAAAGAAAAATTTTCAGAGAGGGGATAGAAGAATTTGAGCCAGAAATAAGGGAGCCGTTTGTTGAAGGGTTCAATCTCAGAACCGTTATTTCCGCTTTATTCATCGGATTTGTTATGCTTCCAGGTTCAATATACCTTGGACTTATAACAGGTGCAGGGCTTGGTGGAGCAGCACAGTGGGTAACTGTAATACTTCTTGTTGAGATAGCAAAAAGGTCATTCGTTGAATTAAAAAAACAGGAAATTTACATTATCTATATCCTTGCATCCTCTCTTGTAAGTGCAGGACTTGTTCTTGGTGCTGCAAGTTTGATTCTTCAGGGAGGGGCTTTCAGTGATTTGATATGGAAGCAGTATCTTGTCCGTTCACCTTATGCAAAATTTTTTGGAGTTGCAAAACATATACCAAAATGGGCAGTTCCACCTGCTGATTCAATAGCTCTTGTTAAAAGGACATTCTTCCACAGAGACTGGGCTATTCCAATTTTACTCCTTATAGTCCACAATGTTCTTTTCCGTATAAATATGTTTTCTCTTG
>QNCF01000029.1 GCA_003644395.1 Candidatus Omnitrophota bacterium | reverse complement strand
TCCTGTCCGAATTTAAGTCCTGTTGCAGAACTTATTGCTGTTCCTGCATGTCCTGTATGGAATATATCTGCAGGGCTTTCTTCAGGCTCTGGAAATCCACTTATCCCTTTATATTTCCTTAAACTTTTAAATTTTTCATATCTTCCAGTCAGAATCTTATGGGTATAACACTGATGGCCAACATCCCATATAATCTTATCTGGCGGGATATCAAATACATAATGGAGGCAGACTGTCAATTCAACAACTCCAAGATTTGAAGAGAGATGCCCACCATTTTTGCTCACAACTTCTATAATAAATCGCCTTATCTCCTCACATAATTCTTCCAATTCCTTTATTGAAAGATTTTTGAGAAGGGAAGGATTTTTTGAAACCTTTTCAATATAACTCATTTTTCATCAACTCTTTAACTTTTTCTATCATCTTTTCTATCTTCTTATTCTTTTTCAATTCAATAGATTTTGACCACCAGATAATTGCCCTTACATAATCTTTAAGTTTATAATAAAGATACCCGAGATGCTCATAAATTTCAGCATCTTTTTCCAGTTTTGCTGCCTTTTCAAGATATTTTCTGGCAAGTTTATATTTCCCCATTTTAAAATATGCCCATCCAAGACTATCAAGAAATGCTCCATTTTCAGGTTCAATTTCACATGCTTTCTTTATCATCTCATATGCCTTTTTGAGATTTCTGTTCTCAATAAGGTAAGTATAGCCGAGATAATTTAAAGCAAAACCATTTTCAGGGTCAATCTCTATCGCTTTTTTCATCTCTCTTTCCATCTTTTCCTTTTCCCCCATCTTATCATAAACAACTCCAAGATAGAAATGGAGCTGACTTGTCTCCCCTTTTTTAATTGCTTCCTTAAAATATTTTTCTGCCTTATCATATTCTTTCTTTTCACAATAGATTATTCCAAGAGATTTGTAAAATTCCTTATTTTTCATTCCCTTTCCAATCCCTTCATTTATAATCTTAAGTGCCTCATCATAATTCTTCCCTTCTATATAAAGATTTGCAAGGAAAATGTAAGGAATGGGATTTAAGGGAAATTTATCCAACATCTTTTTACAGATATCTTCTGCTTTATAAATTTTGTTTTCTTTAAGATAAAGGGAGGCAAGTGAAAAATATGCCTGCAATGAATTTTTATTACAATCAATGATTTTCTTATACTCCTTTTCAGCTTCTGAATATTTTTTTAAAGTCTCAAGGATTTTCGCATAGTTATACCTTAAAATAAGATTTTTTGGATATAACTGGACAAGTTCCTTATAATATTTCAATGCATTTTTATAATCCTTTTTAAACATGTATAAATCGCATAACATCAACCTGTAAGAATTCTTTGAGGGGTCCTTTTTGAGCCCTTTTTCCAGATACTTTATAGCAGGGTCATATTTTTCCTGGAATATATAAGAAACACCAAGTCCAAGATAACATTCCTCACATTCACTGTCAATTCTAATCCCTTTTTTAAAATATTTTTCTGCCTTTTCAAATTCATTCTTTTTAAGATATATCTTTCCAATTTTTGAATAAATATAGGATGTCTTAAGCCCTCCACATATCGCTTCCTTATATAACTCCAGAGCTTTATCTAATTTCCCTTCCTTTTCAAATAGAAGGGCTCTTGTATATGATTTAAAAGGACTTTTTTGAGGTTTGCAACAGATAAAAATTTCACTGCATCCTGTAAGAACTAAAAAACAAAGGAAAATAAATATTCTCATTATCTTTTTCTCTTTTTATGCCTCATAGCTCTTCTTCTTTTCTTCCTTTTATGAGTCTTGATTTTCCTCCTTTTTCTCTTTCTTCCACAAGGCATTTCCCACCACCTTTTTAATAAATGACTTTATTTAAAGGATATTCAACTATACCTTCTGCTCCGAGTTTTTTCAATTCTGGAATAAGTTTTTTTGCCTGACTCTTTTCAATAATTGTTTCAAGAGCATACCATCCCTCTTCAGTAAGAGGTGAAATTGTGGGCTTTTTCATTGCAGGAAGGATCTTTACAATTTTATCAATATTTTTCTTCTCCACATTCATCTTAAGTCCCACCTTTGTCATACCGATTAAAGCTCCATTTAGAAGCATCGCTATATTTTCAATCTTTTCCCTTTTCCATTTATCACAAAGAGATTTTTTATTTGCAATCAGTCTTGGAGTTGATTCCATAATGACCTTCAAAATTTTAAGATTATGGGAGGAAAGTGTTTTTCCGGTTTCTGTAATATCAACTATTGCATCAACAAGATTCCCTGCCTTTATCTCAGTTGCTCCATATGAAAATTCAACTTTTGCTTTCACATTATGTTTCTTTAAAAAATCCTTTGTTAAATTTACAAGTTCTGTCGCAATTATTTTCCCTTCCAGATCCTTAATATCCTTTATCGGTGAATCCTGAGGGACTGCAATAACTATCTTAACAGGTCTCAATCCAGTCTTTGCATATTTAAATTCACAGATCTCTACAACTTTTGCTTTATTTTCAAGAATCCAGTCTTTACCTGAAATCCCTGCATCAAAAGCCCCCATCTCAATATATCTTGGAATTTCCTGTGGTCTTAAAAGAACAGCCTCAATTTCAGGGTCATCAACAGAAAGGTAATAACTTCTTGAATCAACTTTTATTTCAAAACCTGCACGGGAAAAAAGCGAAATTGTTGACTCCTGCAAAGAACCTTTTGGAAGAACAATCTTGACTTTTTTCATTCCTTTTCCCTTTCAATAAATACACCAATCTTTCTATATTTTTGGTACCTGAGACTTAAAAGCTGGTCAATATTTATTGTTTTCAACTCTGTAAGATGCTTATTTATGTATTCTTTCATTATATCCATCGCCTTTTCCCAATCCCTGTGTGCTCCACCAAGTGGTTCAGGGATTATTTCATCAATAATTCCAAGTTCATAAAGGTCTTTTGCTGTTAATTTAAGTGCTTCTGCTGCTTCCTTAACTGCTTTCTGATTTTTCCATAAAATTGAAGCACAACCTTCAGGAGAAATTACAGAATATATTGAATACTCCTGCATCAAAATTCTGTCTCCAACACCTATACCGAGAGCTCCTCCACTTCCTCCTTCACCTATAACAATTGCTAAGATTGGTGCTCTCAACAGTGACATTTCCTTTAAATTCGTTGCAATCCATAAAGCCTGACCTCTTGTTTCTGCTTCTATATCAGGACTTGCTCCAGGAGTATCAATGAATGTTATCACAGGAAATGTGAATTTTTCAGCAAGTTTCATAACTTTAAGTGCTTTTCTATACCCTTCAGGATGTGCCATTCCAAATTTCCTCTCAATATTCTCCTTTGTATTTCTCCCTTTCTGGTGTCCAACAACAGCCACTGTTATACCTTCAAATTTTCCAATTCCAGCAATAATTGCAGGGTCATCTCCATAAATTCTGTCGCCATGAAGTTCAATGAAATCTTCAAGCAATCTATCAATATAATCAAGAGTATGTGGTCTGTTTGGATGTCTTGCAAGTTGCACTTTCTCCCATGCAGTAAGATTTGAAAAGATTTCCTGAGTCTTCTTTACCCATTCCTGCTGAAGCTGAACAAGTCTTGCATTGACATCTTTTTTATTTCTGTTTGCTTTTAAATTCTCTATCTCTTTCTCTATCCTCTCTAAGGGTTTTTCAAAAGGAAGATAAAATTTCTCCATTTTAAATTATTCTTGGAACCTTAAAGAAATTTTTAAATCTGTCAGGAGCATTTTTCAGAACTTCTTCAATATCAAGCGATTTTTCCACTTTATCCTCTCTAAAAACATTTGTAACAGGAAGGACATGGTAGGTGGGTTCTATATTTTCAGTATCAACCTCTTTTAATTTTGAAACATAATCAATAATCTTTTTCAATTCCTTCTCAAATCTCTCCTTTTCCTCCTCATTAAGTTTTATTCTTGCAAGCCTTGAAAGATATTCAATTTCCCTTTCCATACCTTAAAGTTTACACCAAAAAGAAATAAAGGTCAATCTAAATAAAAAACAAAATTACTCCGAATTATTTTTCAAGTGGAAAAATGGATTGAAGCAATTAGAAAGTTGCTCTATTTTTATCCATCTAATCTTCATTCCTCGTCAATTTCTGAAATACTTCTACTAAACTTTTTTCTATCCCACTTTCTAAAACTGTAAAATATTCTTTATCGCCTATTTTTGTTTGCCAGTTATTCATTCTTAATTCCTTTAAAAATTGTTTTTAATCTCTGGATGCGTTTATATTTTGGGTCATCTTCTTTGTATTTTTGTTCCAGAGTTTCAATTTCTTTAAGATATTTTTCTATGTTTTCTTTGCTGAATGTTTTAGGGAATAACATTTTTGTTAGTTCAATTGTATTTTTTATTTGTTCTTCCTGTTCTTTTTTTCCTTTAAGTTATTTTCCACACTTTCTCCAGTTTCTTTATAAAAGTAAAAAATATTTCAATGGGATTTTTACTATATTCTCTTTAAAGGTTAATTTTTCATCTCCTGAAATTACAATCCCAAAGTCGCCGTTAATTCTTTTTAATGTGTACTCCACCTGTTTAATCCCTTTCTTACCATATCCAACTTCAACAACAATTTTTTTATCTCTTATTTTTACAATAAAATTTGCCCCTTCTTTAGCACAATCATAAGTTAAAGATGAATCTGGAAATTTCTGTAAAGTTTTTCTTAAATACATTCCAACAACATCTTCAAGAAGTTTACCTTTAAAGTTTTCAAAATTTGTTATGCTTTCTTTTCCTGAAAGAAGTAAAAAACGGAAAGCAGGAGAAGAAAAGAGATATCTATATGGCTTTCTGACCTGTTTGTAATGTGAACCATAAGGAGAAATTCTTTGTAAGAACCCTGCTTTTTCAAGCGAATAAAGAATAGAAGAAACTGTATCTTTTGAAATTTCAAGTGTTGTGGATAATTTTGTTAAACTTGTTTCAAAAATCTCAGAAAGAAGATAAGTAAGAGCATAGATCTTATTTAAGGTTTCCTTATCAAAATTTGTTATTTCTGGAAGATCTGTGTAAATAATTCTCTGTAGCATTAAGTCAAGTTGGTTTAAAATAACTCCTTCTTCTTTTATTTTAAGAGAGAATGGTAATGTCCCATACTTCAAATATCTGTCTATTTCAAAAATATCAATTCCAAACCAGTATTCTTTTATTTTTCCCTCAATTAAAGATAAGTTTTTGAAAACATCTTTTCCATTTTTTGAATTGAAAAGTATATCTTTTATTTCACTGCTTAAATCTTTCAGTGGGTATTTTTTAAATCTTAACATTATGTATTCCTTAAAATCCATTGGATACAATTCTTCAAAATAGGCACGCCGTGAAATATCTGCATTAATCTGTTTTTTTAATAATAAAGCAGAAGAGCCAGTACAAAATATAAAAATGTTTTTTGATCTATCATACAAGGATTTAATTGCAGAATCCCATCTTTTATCATATTGAACCTCATCAAAAAATAAAAATACTTTTTTATCCAGTTCTTCCAATCTTTTTCCAAGAAGTATTTCATATCCTTCCAATATGTCCCAGAAAGAAATGTTAAATCTTCTTACTGGCTCATCTATTGAAATATAAAACTTTATTACATCTTTTTGTGATAAAACTTCATAAAACAGTTGGGATAATAAAGTTGTCTTTCCAACCCCTCGGAGTCCAGGCATTATTATCCATCTCGGTTCAGAGTTGTATTTTAAAAAATTCTCTATATGCTTTTTAAAAATAATAAAAGCGCTTCTTTTAGGATAGAAAACGCCTTTTTCATCTACTATATTTCCTCTAATTCTTAAATCTTGCTGGGCTACAGTAGCATTGAGATACCTTAAAAACTCATTTTTAAATTTTTCTTCCATATTACTATACTACCACAGTCGTATAGAAAGAGTCAATACTGTCCTATTATAGTCGTATAGTAAAATTTTTGGTTTATTAATTTCTATCCGAGGGGGTATTTGCCGTAATTGTATCCTGCCTGTAAAAATTCAATGTAATTTTCTTCAAGGTTTGGAGAAAGGGGTGCTGATGTTGGGACTCCTGATGGAATAAGTAAAAACCTTCCCCTTCTTGCTCCCTGAAGTATTGCCTCCTTTACCATCGAATTTACTTATTCCCTGCTTCTGAATTCAAGAACATCTGCTGTCAATCCTCCCATAATCACAACATTTTCTCCAACCATCCTTTTTATCCTCAATATTAAATTCGGCTTCTCAATACTATTGCAGACAGGTTCAATAATATCAGGGCCCATTTTAAGAACCTGTGGTAATAATTCAGAGATATTATCATGCCAGTGGTATGAGATATAATTTTTTCTACCCATCTTTAAAATTTCTATAAGGACTCTATCGTATTTTATGATAAGGTCGTTGAATAGAGCTTTTACATCATGGTATTCAGCAGGTAATGTGGGTGGAGTAAGAAATTCAGCTCCCCTTATTCTTATTATAGCTCCTTCAATATTCTGAGAAATGAAAGTGTAAAGGTCTTTCAATCTTATGTAAAAATTTTCAACAAGCCTGTAAATGAGAGATGGGTATTCAGAAAGGTAATGGGAAAGTGTCCCTGGAGCAAAAAGCGTTCCACATACTCCAACAGGGTCCGGCAATGCAACAACCATAATTCCTCTGTCTCCAAGATTTGCCTGAATTTTATAAAAATCAGAGATATCCGGTTTGAAAGGAGTATATGGAAGTGTGAGGAATTTTTCTATATCATGGTGGTTCTCAACCCATGGTTTTTCAACCCATTCAAAAGAACTAACAAGTGTCTGCCTTGCTATTCTTGTAAGAGGACCAAGTTCAGTCTCAACAGTAAGTTTTATCTTCTTTGATATTCTGGTATCCTGAAACTCCTCCACCTTCACATCGACAGAATCAGGAGAAGAAAAGAAAAAGCCTGTCTTTGGTCTGTAGAAATGGAAGGTATCCTGGATTTTTTTTGCTACTTCAAGTAAATTTTTAAAACTTTCATGTTTTGCCCAGAAACTATTTTCATCAAATGGGTCTATCTTATAAAGGGAGACAGGAACTCTATCAGGGATAATTCCGTTTAATACACTTAAAATCCTTTCTTTACTGGTCAATTCCCATCACCTTCCAATTATTTTATCCATACTCAAAGAGGTATTGTAAATCTTTGCCTCTGGATAAAATTTATAAGGTTCCATTTCTGCTGTTAAATATCCATCATAACCTACTTCCTTAAGTGCTTTCATTACCTGTGGCCACTCAACATCTCCCTCCAGCAAATCGCAGAATCCATTTATATTTCCCACACTCTTTTTAAAATCCTTCAAATGCACCCTCTTTATCAATTTTCCCAAAATCCTTATCCAGTCTTCAGGATAACCAAAGATTAAAACATTTCCGACATCAAAATAAACCCTTACAAATTCAGAATTAAAACTTTCAACAAAATTTTTCATCTCAACTGGACTTAAAAGGAATTTATTCCATACATTTTCAATACATATGCATACTCCAGTATTCTCTGCAACAGGTAAACATTTTTTTATTGACTGGAAACTTCTCTCATAAGCAATATCGTATCTTACTCTTTCTGTTTCCATCCAGTCAGTCCCAACAATCCCAGGGACAACAAGCAAGGCATCTGTTCCCAACCACCTGCATATTTTCAAACTCTTTATAATTATCTCCTCCCCCTTCTTTCTTATTTCAGGAGCACTGCTTGTTAAAGGGTATTTCCATAAAAGGCCTGGAAGAAGACTTGAAATTTCAAGACCTGCCCTTTCAACCTTTTCCTTCACCTTCTTAATATCATCTTCTCCACTCTCAAGACTGATAACTCTTCCATCCAGATTCAATTCTACAGATTCAAATCCTGCATTTTTTATTATCTTCAATCCATCTTCGAAACTGAACCCTTCAGGAAGAATCCCTATATTTACCCCTTTTTTCATTTCAAATATGGTCAAATGGCCAGATAAAAAGTTTGAGAGGGAATACAATCTTAACAATTCTCTTTATCTTATCCGGTAAATTAAACCATTCAGGGGATGAAAAAAGGAGTTTGGCCATATCGATTTCATCAAGAAGGATGAGATTTTCACCTTCCCTTTCTTCTATCAATAATCTGTCACCTTCTTTTTTTAAAGTAACAGGTTTTTTCCCTTTTATCTGGAGAGTAATTTCACCTTCAGGAAATTCATTTTCTATTGTCCTTGCATACCTTTCCAAGGTTGCCTTCAGGTCAATAATCTTAACCATACAATTAGGTTTCTCTCTCCAAAAAGACATCGCTTTTATAAAAGGTTGCGGAATTAAAGAATAATCAGGAAAGATAAGAATAAATTGCTGTGTTGCAAATCTTTCACTCAAAAACCTCAAAATTCTCAATATTAACTCTGGCTCTCCACCAAATTCTTCAACAGAAACTCCTTCCTTTCCACTCCTGAAAGACACATAGGCAAAACTTTTTCCTTCTTCAGCATAATATGTCAATACCCCTATTTTTTTATATATCATGTAAAACTCTTCCCTCTCCCTTTTCTTTCTAAAAAGGTGTGAATTATAACTCTCAATTATTTTTAAAAGAACCTCATCCTGTCCCAAATATCTTTTTGCTTTTACACTTCCCACATTACATTTATCAAGCCCCCTTCTGCTTATTATCAATTCAATCTCTTTACCACCAACCTCATACCCAAAATTCTTATATCTATGCCTGTCTCCCCACAGAACAGATATCTGGTAACCCTGCTCTTCCATATCTTTAATCGCTTTTTCCATCAAAATACTCATGTAACCCTTGCCTCTATGGTAAAAGGAAGTTGAAACTGCTCCAATACCTCCAACTTTTATCTCAATCCCATTCTGTACAAGGGAAAGAGGGAATATTCTCACAAGGGAAAGGATTTCTCCTTTTTCTTTTATAAGATATATGTTTTCAAACTGGGTATTCTCCTCCTTCCATCCCTGGGGATATGAGAGAGGGAAAAAATTATGGAAATGGCCATATGCATCTTCAAGAAATCTCTGTATTTTCTGGTATTCCTCCCTTTTTGCCCTTACTATTTCCATACAATTATAGTTTAAAAAACCTATTCCTTTTTGTCAACTTTTCTTATTCTTGACAAAAACTGCTCTAACAGGTATTTTAAAAAATAAGCCGGGGTAGCTCAGTGGTAGAGCGCGGCCCTGAAAAGGCCGGCGTGGGCAGTTCGATTCTGCCCCCCGGCACCATTCAGGAGAAATTGATGGACTATTATGAGAAGCTCTTCTTAGCTTTAAGAAACCTCAATCCTGGAACAAGGCACTTCATAAATCTTTTATTCAACAGGGAGAAAGTTTCCTTCCTGAAAGAATGCATATCCATCCTCAAAAAAGTAAATGAAAAGGAATCTGAAGTCCAAAAATTGTCCCAGAAGCAGATGAGAGAAAAAACAGAGGAATTTAAAAAGAGGTTGATGGATGGTGAAAGCCTGGATGATATTCTGGTGGAAAGTTTTGCTCTTGTAAGAGAGGCTGCAAGAAGAACATTGAATATGAGACATTTTGATGTCCAGATTATAGGTGGTTATGTTCTCCATAAAGGGAAAGTAGCGGAAATGGCAACAGGAGAAGGAAAAACTCTTGTTGCTGTATTACCGTTATATCTGAATGCTCTTGAAGGGAAAGGTTGTCATCTTGTAACTGTGAATGATTATCTTGCAAAAAGAGATACTCAATGGATGGGGCCAATATACCATTATCTTGGACTCTCTGTTGGATGCATAGTCTCTTATAAGGAATTGAAAGGGAAATATTCATCTACAGCATATATATTTGACCCGACATATCTTCCTGCTGATTCAAGATTTTTATATTTAAGACCAATTTCAAGAAAAGAAGCATATATGTGTGATATTACATATGGGGTTGGGAGTGAGTTCGGATTTGATTATTTAAGGGATAATATGGCATTGAGGAAAGAAGACCAGGTTCAGAGAGAGTTGAATTATGCAATAATTGATGAGGTTGATAGTATTCTGATTGATGAAGCAAGGACTCCTTTGATAATTTCAGGTCCATCTGAAGAATCAACATCCCTCTATTACGAAGTTGATAGACTTGTAAGGAAACTTGTAAGGGATAAGGATTTTACAGTTGACGAAGAAAACCAGACAGTATCTTTAACTGAGGAAGGGGTTAAGAAATGTGAAAGATTACTCGGTATAAATAACCTTTACGATGGAACACATACAGAACTTATCCACCATATCAACCAGGCTTTAAGAGCACATTGTTTCTTTAAAAGGGATAAGGAATATGTTGTGAAGAATGGGAAAGTTATAATTGTTGATGAATTTACAGGAAGACTTATGCCTGGAAGAAGGTGGAGCGATGGGCTCCACCAGGCAATAGAGGCAAAAGAAGGATTAAGAATAGAGAGTGAAAACCAGACCCTTGCAACAATCTCCTTCCAGAATTACTTTAAACTTTACAAAAAAATTGCTGGTATGACAGGAACAGCCATTACTGAAGCAGCAGAATTTAAAGAGATTTATGGACTGGATGTTATAGTGATACCTACAAATAAGCCTTTAAGAAGAAAAGAATATGATGATGAGATTTATAAAACTGAAAGAGAAAAATTCAATGCTGTTGTCGCAGAAGTTGAAAAAATGTATAAGATTGGAAGACCTGTACTTGTTGGAACCATATCTATTGAAAAGGCTGAAAAATTAAGCAGACTTTTAAGGCAGAAAAATATCCCTCACCAGGTACTCCATGGGAAAAATCATGAAGCAGAAGCTGCAATAATTGCTCAGGCAGGAAGACCAAAGGCTGTAACAATAGCAACACAGATGGCTGGTAGAGGAGTTGATATAATTCTGGGTGGAAACCCTGAAATACTTGCAAGGGAAGAGACAGTGAAAGTTATATGGTCAAGGAAAAAGACAAAGAAGGGGAAGAATGAGCGTTATAAGGGTAAGGAGTTAAGGGAGATATTGCAGGAAATAGAAGATAATTACAATAAGAGATTGCAGCAGATAGATTCAATTTATAAGGGAAGAATTGAAAATTTGAAAAAGGAATTGAATGAGAGGGAAAGGGAATTCAGCCAGATTGATGAGAAGGTAAAAGAGGAAATAGAAAAAGAGTTATTTGAAAAGAAAGGTGGAGAAAATTACAGGAAGTTTGAGGAGAGATTGAAAAAGTTAAAGGAAAGGTATTTAAGTGCAAATGAAAATTACCAGAAACTTGCTGAGAAATATAAAAACCAGCCTGAAAGGACAAAGGAGGCAGGAGAGATTTTGAATAAAGCCTACAGAGATTTCGTATTATTTAAAGAAAAGATTATGAAAACCTTCAATATATCAACATCAGAATATATTGAAGAGAAGAGAAGGCAGATACTATCAGATTTTGAATCCAAAAGATTTGCTCCAAAAGAAGTGGTACCAAAAATAGAAGAGTACATCGGAATCATAAAAAACTATAAAGATTCATATTCAATCATTGCATCAGAAAAGATAAAGGAAGGTAAAAACTTTAAAATTTTATGTGAGAAAATAAATGATTATGAGAATTTCCTTAAAGGTTTAAAAGAAATTTTAAATACAGGAAAATTTGAAGAGATAGAAAGATACATTGAAAAGGAAAACACCATTTATGAAAAACTTGCAAAAAGTATTAAATCTTTTGAAAGGGAAATTATACTGGAGAAAGGCGGTTCTGTTTATATAGAAGCGGAAAAGAAATATAAAGAAGTTTTGAAGGAATATGAAAATTTAAGCGCTGAATATGAAAAAAATCTGAGTAAGGAAAGAAAAAAATATGAAAAAGAAAGAGGGAAAATAGAGAAAGAATGGGCAAGAGCAAGAGAAGAACTTGAAAAGAGTCCGGAAGAGTTTAAGGAGGTATATGAGCAACTTCTTGAAAAATATAAAAAACCATGGCTTGTTGACCATAAGAAAGTTGTTGAACTTGGTGGTTTACATATAATTGGAACAGAAAGGCATGAATCGAGAAGGATAGATAACCAGCTTAAGGGAAGAGCAGGAAGGCAGGGAGACCCTGGTTCTTCAAAATTCTTCCTTTCTCTTGAAGATGACCTTTTGAGAATATTCGGTTCTGAAAGATTGATGGGAATTATGTCTCATTTACCAGAAGGGGAAAAGATAACACATCCACTTATAACAAGGTTGATAAATAATGCTCAGAAGAAAGTTGAAGCTCGCAATTTTGAGATAAGAAAACAGCTCCTTGAATTTGATAATGTATTGAATGAACAGAGAAAGGTTATATACTCATTAAGACAGGACATTCTTGAAGGTAAGGGGATTGAGGATTATATATATGAATTCATTGAGGAATTCACTGAAGAAATTTTTGATGAATTTTTCAATTTAAAAATAAAACCAGATTTCTGGAATATTGATGGATTTAAAAATTATGTGAAAAATACATTTGGATT
>QNCF01000028.1 GCA_003644395.1 Candidatus Omnitrophota bacterium | reverse complement strand
CCTCAAGACGGACAGAAGCATAAAATTTTAATGCCCTCCCACCAGGAGTTGTTTCAGGATTTCCAAAAAATACACCGATTTTTTCCCTTACCTGGTTTATAAAAATAGCAGCAGTTTTTGATTTACTTATATATCCAACAAGTTTCCTTAAAGCCTGTGACATCAATCTTGCCTGCAATCCCATAACACTGTCTCCCATCTCCCCTTCAAGTTCAGCCTTTGGAACAAGTGCAGCAACAGAATCTATAACAACAACATCAATGGCATTACTCCTTATAAGAGACTCTGCAATTTCAAGAGCCTGTTCACCTGTATCTGGCTGACTTACAAGCATATCATCAATATTTACTCCAAGTTTTTTTGCATAACTCGGGTCAAGAGCATGTTCTGCATCAATAAAAGCAACCTGCCCATCCATTTTCTGCGCCTCTGCAAGAATATGGAGTGCAAGTGTTGTTTTACCTGAAGCCTCCTGTCCATAAATTTCTGTCACCCTTCCTCTTGGAATACCACCAACACCAAGAGCAATATCTAAGGAAATCGCACCTGTCGGTATAACATCAACTTCTATTTTTGATTTTTCACCAAGTTTCATTATCGCACCTTTACCGAATTCTTTCTCAATCTGTTCTATTGCAATTGATAATGCCTTCTCCTTATCCATTTCTCTCACCTCCTCAGTTTATAACTTTTCAATGTCTTATATACAGGTCCCTCTGGTTTTAAAATACTCTCAATAATCTCAATATTTTCAACTTTCATTTTCCCCCATACACTCTCTTTATATTTTTTTAAAAATTCAGCAAGCCTTTCATTATTGGGATTTGATTTAAATCTTGCAATTGTTATATGCTCTTTAAATCTGTTTTCTCTTGGAAAAGAGAGTTTTTCCATTCTTTCTTCAATTATTTTATTCAGATTCCTTAAATTATCATCAGCATCAGCACCTACCCATAAAACCCTTATTTTCCCCTTTTCAGGGAATTTTCCAATCCCCTTAACTTCCATATCAAAAGGTGGAAAATTACTTGATATATCTTCAATTACATCCCCTATCAATCCGACTTTTTCCTTTTCAACTTCACCAAGAAATTTCAGTGTTATATGGAGATTTTCAGACGGGACAATCCTTGCCTCTTTTAATTTTTCCTTTATCTTCCTTTCCAAACTACTTATCTTTTCCTTTATCTCATCTGATATCCTTATCCCTATAAACAACCTCATTTTTTAAGCCATGGCATCATATCTCTCATCTTCTTTCCAATCTTTTCAATCAGATGTTTTTCTTCTTTCTTTGATAAAGCATTGAATACAGGTCTTCCAACCATATTTTCAACTATCCATTCCCTTGCAAATTCTCCACTCTGTATCTCTTTTAAAATTTTCCTCATCTCCTCCTTAACAGAATCATTTATAATCCTCGGTCCCCTTGTCATATCACCATATTCCGCAGTATCGCTTATCACCTTCCTCATACCCTGTATTCCCCTTTCTATTATAAGGTCAACGATAAGTTTTAATTCATGGCATGTTTCATAATAGGCAACTTCTGGCTGATAACCTGCTTCTACAAGTACCTCAAATGCACTTTTTATAAGAGAAGTAACTCCACCACACAAAACAACCTGTTCTCCAAAAAGGTCTGTTTCTGTCTCTTCTTTAAAAGTTGTTTCAATAACTCCACACCTTGTTCCACCTATCGCCTTTGCATATGCAAGGGCAATATTCAATGCATCTCCGGTATAATTTCTCTCAACAGCAATAATACATGGAACTCCCTGTCCTTTTAAAAACTGGTCTCTGACAAGGTCACCGGGTCCCTTTGGTGCAACCATAAAAACATCTATATTTTCAGGTGGAACAATCTGATGGTAATGGATTGAAAAACCATGTGCAAATCCAAGTGCCTTACCTTCAGAAAGTCCTTTCTCAATTTCCTCTTTATATACATGAGAATGGAGATGGTCCTGGACAAGCATCATAATAACATCTGCCTGCTTTGCAACTTCCTTTGCAGGAAGTGGAGAAAAATTATCTTCCTTTGCTTTTTCCCAGTTAGGTGTCCCTTCCAGTTCACTTACAATAACTTCAATTCCACTATCCCTTAAATTTAGAGAATGTGCTCTTCCCTGTGTCCCGTATCCTATAATTCCAACTTTCTTCCCTTTCAGATATTTAAGGTCCGCATCTTTATCATAATATATCTTTGCCATTTTACCCTCCTTTATCTTTTCCCAAACTCTCTACTTATAGCAATCTTACCTGTTCTGCTCATTTCCTTTATTCCAAAAGGTTTAAGAAGTTCAAGCATTGCCCTGACTTTTGCACTTCCACCAACAAGTTCTATTGTAAGTGTCTTTTTCCCTATATCAACAATTTTCGCTCTGAAAATATTAACAAGTTGCATTATCTCCTGCCTTGCTGAAGGATTTGGTGCATTAACCTTAACAAGAACAAGTTCCCTCTCAACAAATTCCTCACCTGTTAAATCCTGCACCTTTATTACATCTATAAGTTTGTTTAACTGTTTATAAATCTGCTCAAGTATCCTGTCATCACCTCTTACAACAATTGTCATCCTTGAAACTGTAGGGTCCTCTGTCTCAGCAACTGAAAGGCTATCAATATTATATCCACGTGCTGAAAAAAGACCTGCAATCCTTGCAAGAACACCAAATTTATTTTCAACAGTCACTGAAATTAAATGCTGTTTAAAATTTTTATTTTCCATTTTACGCAAGACCCTCTATCATCTTATCAAGAGAAGCACCTGCAGGCACCATCGGAAATACATTCTCTTCAGGATTTATCCTGCAATCCAGAATAACAGGTTTTTCCTTCTCCTCAATCACCTCCTTTATTATCTTATCAAACTCCTCAACAGTTGAAACTTTATATCCTTTCGCACCATAAGCCTCTGCAATTTTCACAAAATCTGGCTGTGCTCTTTCAAGAGATGTAAAAGCATATCTTTTATTGTAAAACAGAAATTGCCACTGTCTCACCATCCCAAGATAATTATTATTGAGTATAATTATTTTTATTGGAAGTTTATTAGAAACTGCAGTTGCAAGTTCCTGGATATTCATCTGTATACTTCCATCTCCTGCAATATCAATAACAATCTTATCAGGACATGCAATCTGGGCTCCAATCGCTGCTGGAAAACCAAATCCCATTGTCCCAAGTCCTCCTGAAGTTATAAGAGTCCTTGGCTTTTTAAATTTATAAAATTGTGCAGTCCACATCTGATTCTGCCCAACCTCAGTGCATATTATTGCTTCACCTTTTGTTATTTCTGAGATTTTTTCAACTATATACTGTGGTTTCAATCCATCTTTCTCATATTTTAAGGGATATTTTTTCTTCCATTCATCAAGTTTTTCAATCCAGCTTTTAATATCAAGTCTTCCAACTTTTTTGTTCATTTCAGCAAGGACTAATTTTGCATCCCCAACAATTGGCACATCAACCTTAACATTCTTACTTATTGCTGATGGGTCAATATCAATATGTATTATCTTTGCTGAAGGAGCAAAACTTTCAAGTTTCCCTGTAACCCTATCATCAAATCTGCATCCAACAGAGATAATAAGGTCAGATTCCATCACTGCATAATTTGCATATCTTGTCCCATGCATTCCAACCATACCAAGAGAAAGAGGATGTTCAACATCTATACTTCCAAGCCCCATAAGTGTAAAAGCAACAGGAATTGATGTTTTCTCAATAAATTCCTTCAATTCTTCAGATGCTCCTGAAGTTATAACCCCTCCACCTGCAAGAATTAATGGTTTCTTTGAATTATTTATAAGATTTACTGCCTTTTCAATCTGCAATGGATGACCTTTATAAGTTGGCTTATAACCTCTTATCTCAATCTCATCTGGATAATCAAAATCCCCTTCCTGCCTCTGGACATCCACTGGAAAATCAATAAGTACAGGCCCTGGCCTTCCTGTCCTTGCAATATAAAAAGCCTCCTTCACTATTTTTGGTAATTCCCTCACATCTCTGACAAGATAGTTATGTTTTGTAATCGGTCTTGTAATTCCTGTTGTATCAACTTCCTGGAAAGCATCATTCCCTATTAAATGTGTTGCAACCTGTCCTGTAATGGCAACTATAGGGATAGAATCCATATATGCAGTTGCTATACCTGTGACAAGATTTGTTGAACCAGGCCCTGAAGTTGCAAGACATACTCCAACCTTCCCTGATGCCCTTGCATAACCATCAGCAGCATGAGCAGCTCCCTGTTCATGCCTTACAAGAATAAATTTAATCCCGCTATCATAAAGGTAATCACATAATGGAAGAATTGCCCCACCAGGGTATCCAAATATAACTTCCACTCCCTCCTTCTTTAATCCCTCAATCAATATCTGTGCTCCCTTCATTTTCTTACCATTATACCCTACCATAAAAATAAATCAAAAAAATTTGAAACTTTATCAAAAAAATGTAAACTTTGTAAAAAAAATGGAAGAAAAAATAGGAGTGATTTTTTATAATTTTGGAGATTTATCCCTTGAGGAGTTTTTAAACTGGTGTATGGAAAATAACTGTTTATATGTAGAACTTGGAAGGGATACCATTGAAGAATATGGAATTGAAAATGTTGGAAGATTGATAAATAAATATGGGATTAAAATTTCACAGATATCCGTTAAAAATGACTTTGTCCAGTCAAAAAAGGAAGAGTTTGAAAAACAGATAATACTTGTGGAAAAAATGTGTAAGGTTATAAAAAATCTTGGTGGAAACCAGTTAAGGATAGATGGTGGATGGCCAAAAAAAGAAGTACCTGAAAAAGAATATAAAAAACTTGTATTTGAAGGGATTAAAAGGGCTGTTGAGATTGCTGAAAGGGAAGGAGTTTACCTTTCTCTTGATAATCATGGTGAAATTACAAATGATTACACCTTCCAGCTTGAGATTTTTGAAAAAATAAATTCTGATAAACTTGGAGCAAACCTTGATACCATGAATTACAGATGGTATGGGTATCCTGTGGAAAAATTACCTCATATTTATAAAGCAATCGCTCCCTTTACCTTCCATACACATATTAAAGATGGGACTGGAACAAAGAAAGAATATAAAGGAAAAGTCCTTGGAGAGGGAGAGATACCTTTAAAAGAAGCAATAAGAATACTGAAAGAAGCAGGATATAAAGGTGTCTGGTGTGTTGAATATGAAGGTGAGGAAAAGGAAAATGGATATAAAAGGAGTGTGGAATGGCTGAGGAGAAACTTGAAATAAATGGAAGGGATAGATGGGATAGCAGATTATCTTTTATAATGGCATCAATAGGTTCTGCAGTTGGACTTGGAAATTTATGGAGATTCCCTTACATATGTTATAAAAATGGTGGAGGCGCTTTCCTGATTCCATATTTTGTTGCACTTTTCACTGCTGGAATACCCCTTATGATTCTTGAATTTTCTCTTGGACATAAATTCCAGGGCTCTGCTCCATATTCATTTTCTCAAATTAGAAAAAAGTGGGAATGGATTGGATGGTGGGCTCTTTTAATAGGATTTATAATAACAACATATTACAATGTTATCATAGCATGGAGTGTTGATTACATCTTTTATTCATTCCCTCTTTCATGGGGAGACAATGCAAAGGATTTCTTTTACAATAAATTTCTATGTGTAAGCAATTCTCCTTTAATTATTGGAAAGATAAGATTTCCAATACTTTTTGCACTCATCGCTGTGTGGGTATCAATTTATTTCATAATCTATAAAGGAGTTAAAAGGGTGGGAAAAGTTGTAATGCTGACAGTCCCTTTACCTTTAATTTTACTTGCAATTCTTATAGTTAGAGGATTGACATTACCTGGAGCAATAGAAGGTATAAAGTATTATCTTACACCTGATTTTTCACGCCTTTCAGATCCAAGAGTATGGCTTGCTGCCTATTCACAGATATTTTTCTCCCTTTCTCTGGGATTTGGAATTCTTATAGCCTATGCATCTTATCTTCCAAAAAAATATGATATAAACAACAGTGCATTCATCGTTTCTCTTGCAAATTGTGGAACTTCATTTATGGCTGGTTTTGCAGTATTTCCTATCCTTGGATACCTTTCCCATATAAAAGGAATACCTATAGAAGAAGTTGCTAAAGCAGGACCTGGGCTTGCCTTTGTAGTCTATCCAACTGCTATAAAACTTCTTCCATTTGCTGCAAATTTATTTTCATTCTTTTTCTTCCTTTTACTTTTAACACTTGGAATAGATTCTGCATTCTCACTTGTTGAGGCATGCGCTACAGGTATAATTGATAAATGGAAAATTAAAAGGGAAAAAAGTCTGCTACTTATTTCAATTCCTGGATTCCTCATAGGCATTCTCTTTACAACTTCCGCAGGGATATACTGGCTTGATATAATTGATGATTTGATGACAAATTTTGGACTTACATCTGTCGGTATTCTTGAATGTATAGCTGTCGGTTTTATTTTGAAGGCAGAAAATTTAAGAAGGTATTCAAATTCTGTTTCAGAATTTGCAATTGGAAAATGGTGGAATTTCTGCATAAGAATTATAACACCGACAGTTCTTATAATCTCAATAATACTTGTCCTTAAAGAAAGAATTTCATCTCCTTATGGGAATTATCCGAGAATTGCACTCACATATGGCTGGATACTTTTCTTCCTGCTTCTATTTTTATCATTCATAATCCAGAGGGGAAAAAGATGCCAGTAAGTGCATGGATAATGTTTATTTTCGGATGTCTTGTCCTTTATGGTGGTCTTGCTCTATGCATATATATAAGTTTAAAGAGAAAAAAATAATTTCAAAATTTTGTCTTTAAAAGTTCACAATCCAGATATATCTTTTTAACCTTTACCCAATCATGCGGAATATCAACTTTAAATGTACCTTCTTCAAATACAGGGTCAAATTCAATATATTCACATTCATAACATTCTCTCACCACAACATCCCCATCCCTTTCAAGAATATGCTCTTTTTTAAGCAATAAATTTTTTTCTTTATCAATCCAGTAAGTAATCTTTACATCTCCTTTCCCATATTTACCTTTTACCTGGAAAATTATACAATCCCTTCCTGCTATTTTCTCTTCCCTCATTATCTTTTTTGGTGGCGGGAAAGGTGATATCCTTTCAGGAATTTTCCAGAATGGCCCTCTTTTAAATTCTCTAACCTTAATATAATTTACCCGCTTTTCAGATGGAATAATCTGCCATAATATTTTCCCATCATATACCCATTTTTCATCTCTTCTTTCCTCTGGTAGATTTGCTTCTGTCCATTTTGCAAAAATATAGAACCTTTTACCATCAACTCCAATCCTTATCCTTGTCCTTACAGAATATGTGAATTGTCCTGCAATTTGAGATTTATAAACCCATTCCCCTTTAAATCTCTTATCATCAGCATTTACCTTTTTTATAAATTCTATTTCTGGAGTTTTCCTTCCACATCCTGAGATAAAGAATATAAAAATAACTGCTATCAAAAATTTTTTCATTTTACCCTGATTATCTTGCTCCAGTTTTTCCCTTTATCTTCAGATTTTAAATAATATATCTGATAATCAAGCTTTGTTCCCGGGATAAGATTGAATAAATCTGGTCTTGTCCCCTGAAAAACCAGATATATTGTTTTGTTTAAAGAAAGAATATATGGTTCTTTAACCATTAAAGGGAGTCCTCCTGTCGTTTCAGTATGCCATGTCTTACCTTTATCCTCTGAATATGAAAGAAAGATAATATTTTTTCTTTTCCCACCAATATATGCAACATAAACAGTCCCGCTTTTATCAACTGAAATCCATGTATCTTCCCCCTTCCCTATCCATTTATCCCTTCCCCATCTTTCTCCACCATCAGAAGAACTGCAGAAATAAATACCTGATTTTCTTCCTTTTTCTCTTCCAAAACCCTCATTTTCCTCAATCCATATTACAAAAATATCTTTACCGATACTTGCAATTTTTGGATATCTCCTTTCTCCATCTACATCATCATTAACTCTTAAAGGTATGCTCCATCTATTTCCACCATCCAGAGACTTTGAAAAATAAACCCATTTTTTCCCATTTTCCTCACCAATAAATACAAAATAGAGAATCCCATCACACCAGGTTAAAAAATAACCCCATGACTGGTAAGATTCATGGAAAGGAATAATCCCTGCTTTTTCCCATTTTCCACCATCCAGAGATTTATAAACAAATATATCGCATCCATAAGGAGACCTGCTTTTATACACAACTTTATATTGGTTGCCATCCCCATCTTTAACAACATATCTGCTCTGATATTCAGCAAGGAAGGAAGGATTTTTACTGCATGCAGAAAGGAAAATTAAAATCCCTGCAACTATTATTCTATTCAAACAGTTTACCATCTTTAAAGGCAGGAACTTCTCTCTTTTCAAATCTCTCTTTATTCCTGATATTTTCAATCTGATTATTTACTGCATTATGCCATCTACAATATTCACAATCAGGTGAACTTTCAGGAATTTCTTCCTTTTCAAGACATTCCACAGCCTCATTTATAATCCTTTTTGCTCTCAGAATATCCAGCTTTAACTCTATCACCTTGAAACCAAAATTTATAATTCCACTCATCTCTTTTGCAGTATAGTCACTTACAAGTTCAGGAAAATAATAAATGAGATATGCTATATCCTTTGTTGGATAATTATTCTCTTTAAGAAGCAAAGAATAAATCTCCATCTGGAGTTGATAAGATGGATGGACTTGCTCCATTGTTGGAGATTTACCCCTTGTCTTATGGTCAAGTGGAACATATTTTCCATCTTCAAGAACAATACATTCATCAAGTTTTCCAGCAATTACAACCTTCTTATCTCTCAAAGTGAATCTGTAATAAAGCGTCTTATCAAGGTGTGTTATCAATTTTCCTGAGATTATATTTTCAAGAAATGGAGGAAGTTTATTTATCCTCCTGTAATATTCAAAATAATCCTTTATAAGATAATCTATACTTGAAGGTAAAGTGGAGACAGGTCCCCGCGGTCTTTTTATCTTATATTTCACTGTAAGATAAAAACACCTTTTGCATTGAGTATATAAATTCAAAGTATTTGGGGAAAGATAAATTTCTTCCATTTTTTTTATTTTACTATAAACGTTCAATATTTTAAAATTATTTTATGTTTTTCATCTTCCCTGTAAGAGATGAATACGGAGTAAAAAGATTCCCATTTGCTGTACTTTCTCTTATTATAATCAACTGTGTTGTATTTTTCATATCTTTTTTCAGCCCTTATTATCACCAGATTATAATGGAATATGGATTTATACCTTCCAGATTTTCCTTCAGAAATATATTTACATCTATGTTTCTACATGGAAGTCTCCTACATCTTGGATTTAATATGTGGTATCTGTGGCTCTTGGGCGATAATATTGAGGATAGATGGGGAAGATTAAATTTTCTTATTTTTTACTTTATGGCAGGGATATTTGCAACAATCCTTTACTCATCCATAATTCCTGAAAGATACAGAAATATTCCGATAATAGGGGCATCAGGAGCAATTTCAGGAATCCTTGGTGCATATGCAGTTTTATTCCCGAAAAGCAGAATCACATTTAAATATTTTTACTGGGTGTTTCTAAAAATAGGGACAGGTGAATTTGAAATCTATTCATATTTATGGTTAACATTCTGGTTTTTACAGCAGGCAGTATATACATTGCTTGTTGCAAAAAGTAAGGTGGAAAGTTCTGTAGCATTTGCAGCACATTTTTCAGGATTTATTTTCGGTATGATAGTGGCTTTTGGAACCAAAATTTTTAAGGAAGCAAAATACAGAGAAAATGTAATGTATGGGAAAAATGCACTGATAAATCTTCTCGGGAAAAACCCTGAGATAGAAAGAAGTATCACAGAAAAGGAAGAGATAGAGAAAGCAAAAAGAGAAATAATTGAGAATATTGAGGAAGATAGAGTTTATGCCACAAAAATTTATGAAAAATTGATAAAAAAATATCCAGAAGTTACTCTTCCCGAAAAAATCCAGATTAAAATTTCTCAATCACTTGAAAGACAGGGAAAGTTTGAAACTGCACTATTATCCTACAGGAATTTTGTCCTCAACTATCCTTTCAGTAAACTTGCTGATAATGCTTTATTTTCTCTTGGAAAGATATTCCTCCAGATGGGAGATTATGAAAAAGCAAAAAATTCCTTCCTCCAGATTGTCCTTTTCTATCCATACAGTGATGTTTATGAAGAAGCAAAATTTTACCTTGAAAAGAAACTCCCGGAGATCCTCAAAAATCATTCCATTATTTACTGAAAAAAGAAAAGAAAGTAAAATTTTTACAGGAAAGAGGAGAGGGAAAATAGATTTAAAGAATATTAAAGAATTCCTCATTACTTGCGGAGATAAAGAATACAGAGCCTCTCTTACAGAAGAAAAGGGAAATAATTTAATTTTCCAACTCCTTCCACAATCCCCTCCGACAGGTGGAGAAATAAGAAAAAGAGGAGAAGTTTCATTTTATTATCAGGGTAAAAAATATCTTACCTATGGAATGGTTTACTGTATTGAAGCAAGGAAAATAACCTTTATAATGGAGACTGGCTTTATAGAAGAAAGGAGGAAAGAGACAAGAGTAAAAACATCAGCTTTACCTGCAAAAATAATTGAGATAAAAAGATTCAGACCAGATATTATAAATGCCTCTATAATAGATATAAGTAGAAGCGGAGCAAGAATTGAAACCCGTTCAATTTTAAATAAACAGTTACCTTATATTATTGAAGGACACCTTATAACAGGACATTTCCACCAGATTTTCCAGGCAGTTTTTAAAATTAAAAATTGTGAAGAGATAAAGGGACTGTATCTTTATGGCATCCATTTTGAAGAAATTTCACCTGAAAATCAGAAAAAGATAGACAAATTCTTAATCAGAGTTAAAGGGAAATGGGGAAAAGACGCATTAAACTATTGAACCCTCCTCAATCAACTCCAGAGCTGCTTTAACAACAACTGGATCAAATTGAGTCCCCATATTCTTTATCAATTCCCTTTTCACTTCATCTAAGGTTAAAGGTCTTTTTCTATAAGGCCTTTTTGAAGTCATAGCCTCAATAGCATCTGCAGCAGAGACTATTTTTGCAAGAAGAGAAATCTTCTCACCAGAAATCCCATCAGGATAACCTTTTCCATCAATTCTTTCATGGTGGTGTCTGACTATCTCTATTCCATCTTTAAACTTTCTTATTGGAGATAAAATTTTTGAACCAATAACCGGATGTTTCTTTATAATCTCCCATTCCTTTTCATTCAGCGGTCCCGGCTTATTCAATATGGAAGAATCAATAAGAAGTTTCCCGATATCATGGAGAATTGTAAGATCTGCCAGAATTTTCAATTCATCTTCTTTAAGACCAATTTTCTTTCCAATTTTTAAACTGTATTCTCTTACTTTTTCAGAATGACCTTTAAGATAAGGGTCTTTCTCTTCCAGCCCAATAACAAGAGAATTAATTATACCAAGGTAAGTATCATGTAATTCTCTGTAAATTTGCTGAAAATTAATCAACAAAGTTACAAAATCAGAAAGTGCAGAAAAAATCTCCTTTTCCTCTTCACTGAAATCCTTTGGTGAAGAATAATAAAGGGTAAAGATGCCAAAAATTTTGTTTTCCATAATTAAAGGAGAGGAAATAAGAGATATCATCCCTTTTTCAACTGCAAGTTCTGGTTTTACATATACCTTGCTTTCCCTTATATCCTTTACAGTAAGCAATTTCTTCTTCTGAAATGCAACACCTGCAACACTCTCTCCAACCTTTATCTTCCTTTTCTCTTCCCTGTACTTTTTACTTGTCCCATAACTGGCAACAAGAACGAGACTTTCTGATTTTGGTTCATAAAGTCTTATATTCCCTGCCTTTGCATTCATCAACTTTACTGTCTTACTGAGAATATACGATAAAATCTTTTTTTTCTTCTTATGTATATTCAGATTTGCATACCTTGTAATATCATAAAGGAAATGGATTGCGTCTTTTAAACTGAATAAAAATTTCCTCTCCTTCACATATACCCCTTTCTTATATTCCCTTCTGCATCATAAATAAATTTTATCACATTACCATCAGACAGACCAACCTCAATAAGCTTATCAAATGCATTCCATCCATAACTTGTCGTCTCTGTATCTGTGGCTTTCTCTATTAAATTCCCATTTAAATCATAGGTGCAGGTTGTTTTCTTGAAGTGCTTATTAATTCAGAAAGATTATGGAACATGCTCGGTTTTTATATTTTTTCTTACTCCCTGTTTTAATTGAGTATTAATTGCTTCCTCTTTTTTTACCACCACATAGTATTCAGCCTTAGGAATATTTTCTATCTTTACTTTTTCCCTGACGATAATATCCTCTTTTTTAACAACTATAGTATACTCTCCAGGAAATACTGTAAGGGTT
>QNCF01000027.1 GCA_003644395.1 Candidatus Omnitrophota bacterium | reverse complement strand
AGAGATAATTGATGAATTGAAAAGGATGAAGCCGGGTTGCTTGAGATTCTGGGGAGCAACCTGGGATGAGGGATTTGAGAATTTTCTGGCTCATCCACTTGAAAGGCAGTGCAAAAGGCACAGAGAATTTATCAGAAATTACAGTTTGCCTAACCTTTCCCAATCTCTCAAATTGTGTAAAGAAGTTGGAGCAGTTCCATGGTTAATAATTGGACCTTCATTCACACCGGAAGAATGGGATTCTCTTCTGGAATTTTTAAATGGGCCGAAAGAAAGTAAATATGGCAGATTGAGAGCACTTCTGGGACATCCTTCTCCATGGACAGATGAATTTGAAAAGATTTATCTTGAACTTGGAAACGAGACCTGGAACTGGATGTTTTCTCCATGGGTTCTACAGCCTCCAGAAGTCTGTGCAGAGTTTGGAAATAAGATTTTTAAAAGGGTTAAGAGCAGTAAGTATTATTCCAGGAAAATAAAACTTATTATAAACGGATGGGCAGTATCTGGAAGATGGAATGGGAAAGTGGATAATTTATGTGATTATCACGATATGATTGATATAACATCATACATAGGGGTAAAGGAAATTATGAACAAAAATCTTGAAGAGAAAGAAATATTTAAAAGAATACTATCGTTTCCATACAGAAAGATAAGGGTAAGGATAGAAGAGTTGAAAAGGGTAATAGAAAAAAATGGGAAAGGTACAGAAATAGCAATATATGAGTCAGGGCCTTCTTATCCTCTTCCAGGTCCTGGAAAGCCTTTTGATGAAAGGGTTGAATATTTTATGAAAAGCGTAGCAACAAGTATTGCAACTCTGGATAGTTATCTGATAGCAATGGAAAATGGAGTAAAAACCATAAATTTTTTCTCTTTTAATGTTGGGCCGAATTGGGCGACTCATACGATTGAAAATCATAAATTGAAACCCTATATTATCTTTACTCTGCTCAGTTTTTTCAACAACAATATTGCAGGGAAAAATCTTGTGAAGTGCGAGATTTTAAATAATCATTTTTACGAAGTAAAGATTGAAAGAGGCAAAAAGTCAAAGTATTTCAAGAAATACAAGATACCGGCTGTTGCATGCTATCCTCTGGAAGATAAAAATACTTATTCAATAATTCTGATTAATAGAAGTATTGATGAGAAAGTTGGAATAAGGTTGAATTTTCCAGAAAAAGTTGGGAAAGAATGGAAGATATATAAATTGGAAAATAACAGAAAACCTGAAATTAGGGAAGAAAAGTTTAAAAATATAAAAAAGATTACTCTTCCTCCATGCTCCATTTATATTGTGGAAATAGAAAAGTTGGCAGGGTGAAGTTCAGAGAGGATTTTTTGTATTCTTTAATGCCTCTTCTATAAATTCTTTTCCTTCTTCTTTTGTAAACCATTTTCCATGGCCAGGAAGGAGAAGGTCAAAATCTATTTTCTTTATTTTTTCAAGACTTTCTTTCAGTTTTTCTAAATCAAAACCAATACTTCCCTTCCATCCTACTTTTCCACCTTCAAGTATTAAATCCCCTGTAAAAAGGTATTTTTCTCCATCAAGATAAGCGAGGAAAGAAGATGAGCCTGATGTATGGCCAGGTGTATGAATGAAGTCTATTTTAATTCCTCCTATATTTAAAGATGTATCTCCCTTTATCTTCATTTCAACTTTTGTCCTTTTCACTGCTGATACATTTTCAGGCCATACCATGTAAGTATTTTTTTCAAGTGCTTCTGCTGTTTTTTCGTGTGCTATTATTTTGCTTCCATTCTTTTCAAATATATAAGCGGATAAAGAATGGTCAAAATGGCAGTGAGTGATAAGGATGAAAGAAGGGTAGGGGAGATTGAAAAATTCCATATTTCCTATTATCTCTTTATAAAATTCAGGTATTCCGCAATCAATGAGAACTGTATCCTTTCCCTTTAATGCAAATACATTACAGTTTTTCTCATTACCTTTAAAAAGAAGGTATAAATTTTCCCTTATCCTTTCCATTTATTCAATCTTTGGATACAGTTTTTCATCAAAAATGACAGGTTTGCTTCCATTCAGAACGCTCAATTTTACCCCTTCAATTACTGCTGTTCCTATCAGTGCCTGTGAAGGTAATGGTCTTGTCTTTTCAAATTTTGAAATCATCTCCTTTCTTATTTTCTTTGCCTCTTCTTCAGGTAGCCCTTCAGTTGCTTCAAAAATTTTAAGACAATCATCTATTCCCTGAATAATACTGTCTGCACCATAACCTCTCCATTCAACCCTTTCCGGATTATCCCAGTCTATAAATGGTTTGAAAAAATGAGGGTTGAACCTTTCAAATCCATATTTTGTTGTGACAAAATTTGAATTTCTATCTGCATTATCAGCGCGGAATTCTCCTTCTGTGCAGGTGATCTGGAAGCCCTGGTTTGTTAAATTTGGATTTCCTTCTGGTAAAATCCATGATGTCTGAACATAGTAAGTTGCTCCATTTTCCCATGTAATTATCCCCTCTATTGCATCAAAAGCATCTTTCCCATATTTGGGCAAAAATTTTTTCTGCCCAAATCCTATCACTCTTACAGGTTTGAGTCCTGTTATGAAGTAAAACATATCAACATAATGGACACCTATATATTCAAAAGAAGAACTCTTATCACACCATCTTGAAAACCATTTAAGAGGCATCTCTCTTCTTTCTTCTATCCATGCATGTCCACATAGAACTTCTCCCATCTCTCCTTTCCTGTATTTGTACTGGCATGCCCTCAATGCAGGGTCGTGTCTTTTGTGGTAATCTGTATAGACATAACCACCAACCTGTTTTGCAACTTTATCTATTTCATATACTTCTTCAACTTTCAAACATAATGGTTTTTCAACAATCACATGGAAACCGCTTTTCAGAGAATCTATTGTCATCTGTGTATGTAAATGGTCTGGTGTTGCGACTATTACAATTCCTGGTTTTGGCAATTGGGATAAGGCTTCCTTATAACATTCTGGAAATGGTTCCTCAGGGTCTTTTGCTTTTTCAGGAAATCCTTTAAATTCTTCTTCCGGGAAAATTTTTCTTAATTTTTCAATTGTGCTTTTTCTTCTCGTTGCAACAAAAATCTGGTCTATCTTTCCCTTTCTCCTTTCCTGAAAAATTGTTGGAAGTATTACTTCCTGGGTTATCATTCCTCCTCCAATTATCAGTATATTTGCTTTTTTCATCTTTCCCCCTTTTTGTAACAGATATAAAGTTCTATCCTCCCATCTGTAAATTTTTCAACTTTTCCCATATCTTTTAATTTCTTTTCAAGCCATTCCATATCCACAATTTTATATTCATTTTCAGAATGTGGGAAAGATTTTTTTGTAAAATCTGCTATTATAATTTTTTCTTTTGCTACTCTGAACAATTCATTTATGAAATCTTCTCTCCTTTCAACAGGTGTGTGGTGGAGGGCGCACCAGCTTATACAGATGTCAAAAGAGGAATCTCTGTATGGGAGGTTGCTTGCATCATAATTTTCAAATTTCATCTTTCCTTCCATTACATATCTTTTGTTTTCCTCTTCTGCTCTTTTCAGTGCTTCTCTATCCACATCAATACATGTAACCTCACATCCAAATTTTTCAACAGCAATTTTTGAAAGTTCTCCAACTCCAACATCCAGAATTTTCTTCCCGTTTACTTTTCCGATTTCCAGCAATTTTTCTCTATCAATTTTCATCTTTCACCTCAATAACCTTTTCTCTTGACTTTTCTCCTTTAATTATCCTGATATTCTTTTTCTTCACCTTTAAAAAATCTGATAGGACTTCTATCAATTCCTTATTGGCTTTACCTCCAGCTGGTGGAGATTTTACATATATTTTCAATTTTTCTCCTTCTTTTATCACACAACTTTTCTTAGCGTTCGGAATTACCTTCACTTTTATTATATCCATCTTACTCCTTTTTAATATACATAAAAAAATCACCCCAGCAAGTTTAAATTTCACAAATTAATATTGTAATTTAAAGACGATTGATATTTCCATTGTAAGAGAAGATATTTTCAATTCAGAAGGTATTGGAGGGAAAGGACTTGCTCTTTTTATTGTGGAAATTGCTTCTTTGTCAAGAATATTGAATCCTGAAGATTTCAGAATTTTAATATCTCTGACCTCACCTGTTGATAAAATTGTAAATTTAAGATGGACTTTTCCTTCAAATCCCTGTCTTCTTGCCCACTTTGGATATTTTCTGCAATTTTCAATTTTTTTCTTAACAGCTTTTTGGTAATCCAGTAGCAATTCTTCTTTGAGATTTGTTTTTTCTTCAGTTCCATAGGATGCTTCTTCTTTTATATTTTCAATCTTTCCTGTATTTTCAATCTCTCCTTTCTGTTCTGTTTCTTTCACAATTTCTCCCTTTTCAGGTTGTACATCGGATGGTTTTTCTGCAGACTTTTCTTTTATTTTCGTATTTTCACTCTTTTTTGGTTCTTCATTCTGTTCTGGAATTTTCTTTTCAGCAGTTTTTATTTTTTCCTCAATCTCTTTTTTCTTTACTTCCTTTTGTTTTATAACTTTTTCTTCTTTTTTTATCTCAGGTTCTGTTTTTTTAACCAGTTTTTTTACCTTTTTGATTTTCTTCCTTGTTATTTTTGTTGATGGAGGAGGGGAGGGCGGTTTTATTTCAATCTGGACTGATAATTCTTTCTCCTTTTTATTTTGAAAATTTTTCAAGTTAAATCCAGGAAGACCTAAAAAGATGAAATGGGCTGTGAGTGAAATTGCAAATGTTATTTTTATTATTCTTTCCTCATGCATGGTTTACCCTTTATTTTTTTATTCTTGTAGAAATTATAAGATTTTCTGCTTTCGCCTGTTTTGCTATATCCATCACTTTCACTGCTAAACCAAGATTGACTTTTTCATCTGCTTTTAAAATTACTGCTTTCTTCTCTGCTTTCTTTAATTTCTCCTCAAGAGCATCTTTTAACTCACCGATATTGATTTTTCTTCCATTCAGATATATTGTGCTATCTTCTGTTATAAATACAATTATATTTTCTTCTTTTTGAGGTTTTGCAGTCTTTGCTTCAGGTAATGTTATCTTTATTCCGGGTTGCATAATGAAGTTTGATGTGAGCATGAAAAATATTAAAAGTAACAGGACTATATCCACAAGAGGAGCAATCTCCAGATGTATTCTTATTCTCTTTCCTCTTTCAAATTCCATATTCTATATCCTCTTTTATTACTTTTTCTTTTGAAAATTTCTCAATCTCAAGCCAGTCCATTAATGATTCAACAGCATCTTTCATCTGATGAGAAAAATTATCAACTTTCCCTTCAAAATAATGGTAAAAAATTACTGCAGGTATTGCAACTGATAATCCTGCTGCTGTGGTTATTAAAGCTTCCCATATTCCTCCTGCCAGAACAGAGGCATCTACCTTCCCTCCAAGTTCCTGTATCTTCATAAAACATTTAATCATCCCTGTAACTGTTCCAAGAAGACCAAGAAGTGGTGATATATGGGCTATAATTCCAAGTCCCCTTAAATTTTTCTCAAGTTTCCTCAATTCCCTTGAACCAGCCCTTGAAATAATCTTTTCTTTCTCAGGATGATTTTTTCTGTGTGCATTTATACATACTGCCAAAATATTTCCAACAGGGTTCTGCAATTCCTCACATAATTTTTCAGCTTCCTCAAATTTCCCTTCTCTCAACAGTTTTTTTACCTCAGAAATGAGAACCTCTATATTTATCTTTCTACGATTAAAATACCAGAGTCTTTCAAGGACGATAGCAAAGGCTATTACTGAGCATAAAAGGATTGGCCACATTAAAGGTCCACCTTTCAAAAAGAAATTAAACATTTTACACTCCCTTTTTTACTCAGATTCCAGTGCTTTCTGCACTATCTCTGAAATTATATCTGCTTTTATATCTTCAAGCTGGTAATATTTCCCCCCAAGAGTTTCTGAAAGTTCTTTCATTTTGCCAAGATGAATGAATCCCTTTTCTGTATCTATGACTATTGATTTTATGCCTGCTTTCTTTATATCTTCAGCTATCCTTTTGGCTTCTTCAAATGGATTTAGATTTTCATCAATACTTAAATTTGCCTTACCATCTGAAATGATTACAAGGAGTGGGCTTATTCTTTTATCTTTATTTAATTCATTCCGTAAAATTTCAAATCCTTTCAGCAACCCTTTTGATAATGGAGTTTTTCCTCCAGTCGGTAATTCCTCAAGTTGTTTTTTTGCCAGTTCAATGCTGGATGTTGGATAAAGCAATACTTCTGCTTTATCCCCTTTAAATGCAACAAGCCCAACCTTATCCCTTTTCTGATAAGCATCTAAAAGCAAAGAAATTATTGCTCCTTTTACCTCCACCATCCTTCTATTTGCTCCCATTGAACCTGAAGAATCAACCACAAACAAAACAGTATTTCTCACCTTCCTTTCCCTCACTTTTTCCCGTATATCCTGAGGTTCAATAATTACTGCTCTTGTATCATTTTTTTCTTCTCTTCTTGTATTCTGGTAAGGTGCAGCTGCTCTAAGTGTGGCATCAAATGCAATATCATCTGTTTTATCTTTTGGAATAACACTTCCTATATACCTTCCTGATTTTGTCTGAGTTTTTGCCTTGCTTCTTTTACCTGAACCTGCCTTTATCTCTTTATCCCTTGAAAGAGGCATCTTTTTTACAGGATATGTATCTCCAGATTCAAATATCGTTTCTGATTGACCATCCGGTTCAGGATTTTCCTTATTTTCTTTTTTATTATCCTCTTTTTCTTTCTGGTTTTCTTGCGGATTTCTTTCTTTCTGATTTTTACTTTTATGTTTTTGGATAATCTCTTTCAATTTCTCTTTGTCAACTTTTGGTTCCTGGAATGGCATGCGCCTCATACGATGAGGAAGGACAAGTTCAGCAGCTTCTTTTACATCATCTTCAGTCACATAAGTTCTCCCATGGTATGCAGCAATTGTTCTGGATGTCTTTAGCATAAAGATATCTGCTCTATGGCCATGGACTCCCATTTCTATAGCAATACTGGTGATAAGTTCCAAAATTTGCTTATCATAAATTACTTTCGGCAGAAGTTCTTTTGCTTTCATTATAATCTCACATAGTTTTTTCTCCTCTTTTTCCCATTTTTTTATAAATATCTCAGGGTCTTTTTCATATTCACTGCATCTTTTAATCACTTCAATCCTTTTTTCAGGGTCTTTAATACCTTCCACTTCAACGCACAAACCAAATCTATCAAGTAACTGTGGTCTCAATTCACCTTCTTCTGGATTCATTGTTCCAATCAAGATAAACCTTGCTGGATGAGAAAATGAGATTCCCTCTCTTTCAACATAATTTATCCCCATTGCTGCTGCATCTAAAAGTACATCCACCAAATGGTCATCAAGAAGGTTTACCTCATCCACATAAAGTATTCCACGGTGAGCAGAAGCCAGAATTCCTGGTTCAAAAATTCTTTCTCCTTTTTTAATCGCATGTTCTATATTCAATGTCCCAACAACTCTATCCTCAGTTGCTCCAAGTGGTAAATCAACCACCTTCATCTTCCTTTTAATCACAGGCAATTCCTTTCCCTCTTCAACACGCTTTCTGCATTCATCACACATCTCTTCTATTTTATGTGGATTGCAATTAAATGGACAGTCTTTCACCACTTCTATTTCAGGGAGTAAATTTGCAAGTGCCCTCACTGCTGTTGATTTGGCGGTTCCCTTCTGCCCCCTTATCAGAACTCCGCCAAGATTTGGATTTATTGCATTTAAGATAAGAGCCTTTTTCATCTTTTCCTGCCCAACAATTGCAGTGAAAGGGAAGACTGTTCTTTTCCAGTTCATTTTATCATCTCCTTTATCTTTTTTATTTTACTGTTCCAGGTTTCAATATCTTCAGATACGAAAATATCAATTGAACCTCCCTGAAAATCTCCCTTAACATCTCCCATTTTTTCTTCAAGCCAGCTTTCAATTTCAAGATAAGCATTCTTTAATTTTTCCAGAATTTCAGGTTCAGCCTTCCATAGATTTCTTTTTTCTGCTTCCAATAATCTTCTGGCAATCTCTTCAAGTGCCCATGGATTGTTCTTTTCAAAAAATTCTCTCATCTCTTTATCTATAACGAAAGTCTCTGCAATATCGTCAAATATCCAGTCATCCACTTGTCCTGTGGTTGCCTGCCATCCATAAACTCTTCCAACCCTTTTGGATATTTCAGATGCCCCTTTGTAACCATGTTTTTTCATCCCTTCAATCCATTTTGGATTTAAAAGTTTTGTCCTCACAACTCTCCTTATCTCATCAGCAAGATCAGTTATCCTCACATGAGAAGGGGCCCTTGTATCTCCATAATAATTTCTCACTTCCTTTCCGGATACAGATTTAACTGCACAGCACATACCTCCCTGAGTTGAAAAATAACAGCAACATCCAAGAAGGTCATACTCATCAGTCACACTTTTGTTAAAAGTTGCCTCCACACTTTTCAATTGCTGGATGAAATGGCTGTGCAAATCTTTCCCATAAATTCCTTTCCCATAAGCATAGCCATTCCAGTAAATAAATACATTTGATAAATCCTTCTCTTCCTTCCATGCTGAAGAATAAATTGCCAGATTCACTCCTGAACCATAAGTTCCGGGTTTTGAACTGAACATTCTCAAAGTCGCTTCCCTCCAGCTTATTTTATTCTTTTTTATATGTTCCATCACATGTTTTCTCACAAAATTCATCTCTTCTGGTTCATTCAGGGAAGCAACTTTCTGTATTGCCTCATCCAGAAGGTCTACACAATCAGGAAAACAATCCCTTGTTATACCAGATAATCTTATGGTAACATCAATTCTTGGACGTTTGAGTTCATCTAATGGAATAATCTCAAATCCATTCACTCTTCCATTTGCCTGCCAGGTGGGTTTTACTCCAAGAAGATACATAATCTGTGCCATCTCTTCCCCATCTGCCCACATAATATCTGAAGAAAACCATACCATTCCTATATTTTCAGGGAATTTTCCTGTATCCTGTTTGAACTTTTCAATAAGTGCATCAGCAAGTTTCTTACCAACTTTCCAGGCAGAAGGTGTTGGAATTTTTTTCGGGTCAAGTGAATAAAAGTTCCTTCCTGTTGGTAAAACATCTGGTCTTCCTCTTGTTATCAGACCTGAAGGCCCTGGTTCAACAAATTTACCAGATTCTGCATTAAGTAAACTTCCCATCTCATCTGTCCTTTCAATTCTCTCTGATATATCCTGTATTTTTTCCTTCAATTTTAAAAGTCTGTCTTCTTTAATATTTTTCAGTCTATCTTTCAAAACATCCTTAGCAACAGAGACTACTTCTTCATCATTTAAAAATCTTCTTATAAATTCCAGAGAGAAAGAATCAACCTCTTTTATCAATTCACTGTATGTTTTCTTATGTATCTTTGATATGGAGGAAGGATTCTCAATGGCAAAATCAAAATCTTCTCCAAGAAGTTCAAACAATACTCTCCTGATTGAGAGGTTATCTTCTGAATCATACTTCAGGATAGAATTTATAAATTCTATTTTTTCTTTTCCTTTTGGATTTTCTCCAAAAATATGCATTCCATCGGGAATTAAAGTTGTTCTCAATCTTGTCAAAACTTCATGCGTCCTTTTCACCACCTCTTCAAAAGGAATATCTTTTTCCAGTCTTATCTCCTTATCAAGATTTGTCTCCTTTATTTTATCAATTATCTCATGTTTTATTGTATGGGCTCTGAACTTATCTGAAATTTTTGCATTATTGTATTCAGCAAGGAGTCTTTCAAGTTCTTCAAGTTTTTCATAAAGTCCACTGTCAGTCATAACTGTCTGCATATGGTCTATCAGTGTAGCATAACTTCTCCTTTTTGCAATTGTTCCTTCTGCTGGATTGTCGGAATTGTAGATGTAAAGGTGGGGAAGGTTGCCTATGGCAATATCAGGAAAACATTCATCAGATAATCCAACAGATTTACCCGGTAAAAATTCTAAACTCCCATGAGTTCCTACATGGATGATTACATTGGCACCAAAATCGTCCTCCAGATACCTGTAAGTAGCTATATACTGGTGAGTTGGTGGAACCTCAGGGTCATGTAATATTTTGCATACCTTTCCATCACACCTTGCTCCTGCACAGCCTCTCTTTGGCTGTACACATACAACTGCATTTCCAAACTTTATCCCTGTTACAACAATTTTCCCTTCATAAACCATTGCTGCAGGTACTCCATCTTTTTCTTCCCCTGGTGGATTACCCCATGCAGAACAGATTTTTTCCCTTGTTTTTTCAGGCAGTTCTTCAAACCATTTCATATATCTTTCCTTGGTTATAAAGGAAAGCACCCCTCCCTTTCTGACAATCTCATCCACAGTAGTCCATCTGAATTCTGAAATTGCCTTCCTTTCCATAATTGTGGTTATGAGTTCTTTCCCATCCTTTGGAGGATTGACCTTATATCCTTTTCTTTTCATCTCCTGCAAAATCTTTGCAACACTTTCAAGTGTATCAAGATGGCTACCACAACCGACAGTTGCTTCTACCGATGCACATGGGTTATTATGGAGAATAAAGGCCACTTTCCTTTTTTCTGGAGGTGTCTTTTTCAATTCAATCCATTTCTTCACTCTTGAAACGAATTTCTCTATCCTTTCATTTACTGGTTTATACCTTTCCAGAACATCCCCTGTCCTTCCATCAAAATTCCTCTCTATTGCTCCAATAATAACAGGTTCAATCATTCCCTGGAATTCTGGTAATACCACACACCATCCAATTGAATTTCCTATTCCGTGTTTATCTTCTCTCCACTCCTTTTCTGTTCTGTAATAAGTTATTATGGGATGGAATACAGGGACTCCCATTTTCTTTAACAAATTTATCCCACCTTCAATGGAGTTTTCCTCTGATAAAATGGAGGACTGTAAATTTATAAATGCATCTATCCTCGGTTTAAAAGATTTATCAAAAAAATACTCCCTTATCACCTGATAGCCAGGCTTTGAACCAAATTCTGTCTTTCCTATGCTTTCTGAAAAGCAGGCAATTACATTTATGTTCTGTTTTTCAAATTCCTCAATCAATGCTTTCTCCACATCCATATTCTGGTTCACCCAGTAACAGCGGTAAAAAAGGATTCCAACAGTTGGTCTTCCAGGTTTTATAAATCTTTTGGAATACTCTTCCACATCTGTAAAGACTTCATCTGCTGAAAATGGATTGATTATACCTTCCCATGGAAGTTGCTGGGGAGGTTTGGGGGAGAAATTTAACTTTAAAATTTCCCTACCTATATAAAGAAGCATATTTTTGAAATTCTTTTTTCCACCAAATTTTATATATTCATAGCATCTCTTCACTATATCCAAATCCACATTTGAAATTTCAAAAAGTTGAGGTTCATTGCTTACAGAGATTACAGGAATTTTATCTTTTAAATTCTTTATATCCTTTTTTATTTTCTCCCATACCTCATTATTGCTGATGTAAAGCAAAATCACATCACTTTTCTTAAATCTCTCCATACATTTTTCCCTCTCTTTCTCATCTTTTAACTGGTGCATTGAAAAAGCATAAAGTTCAATTCCTTTTATATCTCTTGCTGCTTCAACAAGACAATTCAGACTGCTTGAACCCCATATAATTGCTCCAACTCTCATTTCTTTTCCCCTAAATCATAAATAAAAAAGCAAAAAGGAAAATTCCTCTCACAAACATTCCAAGAAAAGTTGATACCAGAATAATGCTCATTCCAAGATTAAAGCCAAAAATTGATGTATACTTTGGTAGAGAAGAGCGGAAAGAAAATACAGGCAACATGAGAAATCCACCCAGCATGCATGTCACTATTGCCTGAAAATCATTTAATTTCCCTTCCTTTACCAGTGTAGATACAGAAGTTGCACCGAGTAAGGGATTGAATATATAGGTGGTTATGGGAAGAATAGATTCACTCGGCAGTTTGAAAATTCCTGTTAAGGGCTCCACCACATTTTTAACTTTATTCAAAAATCCAATATTTATCAGAAGAAATACAATAAAAGTCATTGAGACGAAAAATGAGGATACTTTCAAAAACAGCTTTGTTTGATTTTTGAATGTGGAAAGGACAATGTTAATAAATTTCCTTTTAACTGGCTGGATAAAATGTTTAAATGAGAAATTATCAGAATCTTTATTGTGAGAATTTTTCTTCAATCTTATCTTTCCAAAAGAGATGACGAAAAACAATTTTGCAAATCCTGAAAGCAAAAAACTTAAAAAGTAAATTCCGCCTATCTTTAATCCCAAAACAGGAATCATTACAGGAATTTGATAGGTAAATGTCTCTTTTATATAGACAGGGAGACTGCAAAATAGAGAGGAAACAAAAGTCTCTTCTTTATTTATTAATCCTTTCCTGTAAGATTGTGCTAAAAATATATTCCCTGCAAGTGGTGAGCCAAATGATATGAGAAATCCCAAACCAGCCTCTTTCGGCAAATTTGCTGAGCGTACAAGTGGTTTTGCAATAAACTCCAGTTTTCTGATAACTCCTGATTCTACCAGCAGACCAGAGATGAATAAAGAGAAAAACATTATGGTTAAAATTGGTGGCACAAATGAAAATGTATTCTGCAATGTTTTAACAAAAATATTTTCCATTTTATTCTTTAACTGTTGATATCGGAATAATATTAAGTGAATTTGTAATTTTGCTTCTCAATATCTCCACCTTTATCCCATAGACCTCCTTTATAATCTGAGGAGTTAAAACTTCTTCTGGTAAACCTACCCTGTAAATCTTCCCTTCCTTTAAAATCAAAATTTTATCTGAAAAACGGGAAGCCAGATTAAGGTCATGAGATACCATTATTATAATCAAATTTTTCTTTTTTGCTAAAGATTTTAAAAGTT
>QNCF01000026.1 GCA_003644395.1 Candidatus Omnitrophota bacterium | reverse complement strand
TTCTACTTCTGGAGATGGGAATTTCTCAGGGCCAAGATACTTTGAAAGATTCCTTGAATTTACAAAATAAGGCCCCTCATTACCTGTCTCAACAATTTTCTTTGTTACTTTTCTGCAAATACTTTCAATCTCCCTTTCCAAATTCCTTACACCTGCTTCCCTTGTATAATTCTTTATAATTTTGAGTATTGCCTCATCAGAAATTTTGAGGTTTTTCTCTGTAAGACCATGTGCCTTTAACTGTTTTGGTAAAAGATGCCTTTTTGCAATTTCCAATTTTTCCCACATTGTATATCCTGGCAGATGTATTATCTCCATTCTATCAAGAAGAGGTGGAGGTATTGTGAATTCAGTATTTGCAGTAGTTATAAAAAGAACTTTTGAAAGGTCATATTCAACTTCAAGATAATGGTCAGAAAATGAATTATTCTGTTCCGGATCAAGAACCTCAAGAAGTGCAGAAGCAGGGTCTCCTCTGAAATCTTTTCCTATTTTATCTATCTCATCAAGTAAAAATACAGGATTATTAACTCCTGCTTTCCTTATTGACTGTATTATTCTTCCAGGTAAAGCACCTATATAGGTCCTTCTGTGTCCCCTTATCTCTGCCTCATCCCTTATTCCACCAAGTGAAACCCTCACAAATTTCCTTCCAAGAGCCCTTGCAATTGATTTACCAAGAGAGGTCTTTCCAACACCAGGTGGCCCAACAAAACATAAAATTGGACCTTTTAAAGAATTTATCCTTTTCCTTACAGCAAGATATTCAAGGATTCTTTCCTTTGGTTTTTCAAGTCCATAATGGTCCTCATCAAGTATCTTTTTTGCATGTTTTATATCAAGATTATCCTGTGTAGAAACTGACCATGGAAGACTCACAAGCCATTCTATATAAGTCCTTGTAACAGAAGCTTCTGGAGAAAGTGGCATCATTTTCTTCAATCTTGAAAGTTCCTCAAGGGCTTTCTCCTCAACTTTTTTTGGCATCTTCGCTTTTTTAATCTTTTCCTTCAACTGCAATATCTCTCCACTTTCCTCTTCACCAAGTTCTTTCTGTATTGTTTTCAGCTGTTCATGGAGGAGATACTGCTTCTGATTCTCTTCTATCCTTTTCATAACCTTTTCCTGGATATCTCTCTGCACCTGAAGAATCCCTATTTCTGAATTCAGAATCTCAACGAGTTTTTTAATCCTTTCTTTCAGAGGGAATGTTTCAAGGATAATTCCTTTGTCTTTCAATTTTAAAGGGAGATAACCTGCCACACAATCACATAGTCTTTCAGGGTCTTCAATTGTCTTTATCATTCCATAAAGTTCCTTCGGGACAGAAGGGTTAAGATTCACATATTTTTCCAGAAGCTGTATTAAGAACCTTGTTAAAGCTTCAACTTCTTTATCTTTAACCTCCACCTTCTTTATCCTTTCAACTGTACAGCAGAAGAACTTTTTATTTGAAATTATCTCCTTTATCCTTACCCTTTCATGGCACTCAACAAGAATTTTCATCACACCACTTGATTCTCTTATTATCTGCACAATCTTTGATAGTATCCCTATTGAATATAAATCTTCTTTTCTTGGCTCTTCAATCTGAGGGTCTTTCTGGAAGGCTATTATAATAAAATTATCTGTGCTTAAGGATTCTTCAACTGCATTTAAAGAACGCTGTCTTCCCACGAGGAGTGGAACAACCATATGGGGAAAGATAATGAGGTCTCTTAAGGGGATGAATGGCATGTGCTTTTTAAAAATTTTTTTTTCTTCTTTTTTAATCAGAGGCATTTTTCTTAACACCTATAAGTTTGGTTGGCTTTATTATTTTATCAGCAATTCCATATTTTATTGCCTCCTCTGCATCCATAAAATAATCCCTTTCTGTATCCCTTTCTATCTTCTTTATCGGCTGTCCTGTATGGAGGGAAAGGATTTCATTTACAATCCTTCTCAATCTCAACATCTCCTTTGTATGGATACTCACATCCGTGGCACTCCCTTCCACTCCACCCCATGGTTGATGGATGAGAACTCTGCTATGAGGGAGAAGATACCTTTTTCCCTTTGTCCCTCCAACAAGAAGAAGTGCTCCCATGCTTGCAGCCTGCCCTATACAGTAAGTAGCAACATCACAACTCACAAATTGCATGGTATCATATATGGCAAGACCTGCTGTTATTGAACCTCCAGGAGTATTGAGATAAAGATGGATATCTTTCTTCTGGTCTTCATTCTGGAGGAATAAAAATTCTGCAATTACAATATTTGCAAGGTGGTCAGTGATTGGTGCTCCAATAAAAATTATCCTATCTTTCAGAAGACGGGAATATATATCATATGCTCTTTCTCCTCTTTCTGTTGTCTCAATAACATACGGAATTAACTGGTCTTTCATTTTCCTTCCCCTCTTACCTCTCCAGGCAGAACCACCCTTTCAATCACCTGAGCATTTTCTTTCACAAAATCAAATGCTTTCTTTATCCTTATCTCCTCTTTTAAATCCTCAATTTTACCTGTCCTTTCAAGATTCTTTTTTATCTCATCAAGAGGTTTCCCTGTAATTCTGCTTAAATGCATTATCCTTTCCTCAACTTCTTTTTCATCAGGAATAATATTTTCTTTTTCAGCAATTTTATCAAGAATAAAATACTTCTTCAAATCCTGTCTTGCAATGGGTTTAAATTTTTCAAAATATTCATTTGCAAGTTTTTCAATCTCACTATCTGTTTTCCCTTTCAGGTCCATCCTCCTCAAATGCTCTTCTGTATATCTTCTTGCTCTTTCATATACAAGTTTTTCAGGGACTGGAAATTCAACCTGCTGTAAAAGTTGCTTCCACAACTGTTCTTCCTCTTTAAGTGTAGCCTCTCTTTTTGCAATATATTCAAGTTGCTCCCTTATCTTCTTTCTCCATAATCTCCTTTTCTCAGGGTCAACAATTGATGCTGCAAATTCTGGCCTTCTCTCCCATTCTTTAAGTGTATTTTCAACCTTTTCCTCAGTTATCTCTTCAGGTTTTACCTTTTTAAGGACAAGATTTTTATATTTTTTAATATCAAATTCAGGTTTAATTTCAGTGTAAATCTTTAAAAATAATTTCCCATCATCAAACTTCACTTCTCTTATCTCAGGGTCAACTGCAGGATGTAAATTATTTTCCTTTATTGCTTTCAGATATGCATCAGGAATTATCCTTTTCAGAAGATTCTCTTTTATAAGGGAAGAAAATCTAAGTTCAATTATTCTTTCTGGGACCTTTCCCTTTCTGAATCCCTCAATTTCAACATTCTTTTTTAATTCTTTTATAATCCTCTCTTTTTCCCTATTTACAATCTCCTCTTCTATCTCAAAATTTATCTCTCTTCCGAGTTCAGAAATTTCTTTAACTTCTATTTTCATTTTTTTATATTAAAAAATGAGCGGGGTACGGGAATCGAACCCGTATCTTCAGCTTGGAAGGCTGACGTTTTACCATTAAACCAACCCCGCTTCACAGTGGGCAGGGGAGGATTCGAACCTCCGAAGGCTTTACGCCGGCAGATTTACAGTCTGCTGCCATTGTCCACTCGGCCACCTGCCCTTATCACATATAATTTTAACAATCCTTCCAGAAGTGTCAATAATTAAAATAGCCCGTTCCGCCGCGGAGATCAGACCCTTTGAGACCCTTATTTTTAAAGTGGGTGCCTCCCTGAGTAGTTTCAGCTTCCCGCCAGGATATGGCGGGCATGCTGGCCCTACCCAGACTTGGCTCCCTTCATATTGGCGTTGGCTCAAGGGCTCTCCTCATCTCCACGCACGGAACAGGCTATTTTTATTTTACCTTCTTAAAAATAAAAAGTAAAATCTTTTTTATGGAAGTCTACACATGGAGTCCTGAGGAGACAAAAATTCTTGGAGAAAAAATTGCAAAAAATTTAAAAAAGGGAGATATTGTTGGTTTCATAGGGTGTCTTGGAAGTGGAAAGACCACTCTTATCAAAGGGATAGTGAAATTTTTAACAGGTAAAGAGGCAATAAGCCCATCTTTTGTGATAATAAGGGAGTATGAGGGTAAAATCCCTGTTTACCACTTTGACCTTTACAGATTAAATGATGAAAAAGAACTTGAAACGATAGGATGGGAAGATTATCTTGAAAGGGGAATTATTTTAATTGAATGGGCTGAAAAAATTAAAAATTGCCTTCCTGAAAAGACAATTTTTGTTGAAATATCAATTGAAGGAAGGGATAAAAGAAAATTCACCATTTTGACTCCTGAATCCAGAAAATTTAAAATTTAAAAAAAGGAGGTTAAAATGACAAGTAGAGAAAGAATTTTGAGAGCCCTTAATCATCAAATCCCTGATAGAGTTCCAATCCAGGATACTGTCTGGATATCAACTGTAAGAAGATGGCATAAAGAAGGATTACCTGAAGATACAAGTCCTGCTGAATATTTTGGATATGAAATGGAATTCTTCTCAGCCGATACTTCTCCAAGATTTCCTGTGAAAGTGATTGAGAAAAGTGAAGAATATATAATTACAACAACTCCTGAAGGTGGTAAAAGAAAAAACTATAGAGACTATTCAACAACTCCAGAAATTATTGACTGGCCTGTAAAGACAAAACAGGACTGGAAAGAGATAAAAGAGAGATTGAAACCAGATTTCACAAGAGTTGACTGGGCAACAGGACTCTCAAGAAACAAGACCGCTTATGAAGAAGGGAAATTCTTATGTTTTGCAGGAGGTTACGGCTATGATATTTTACAGAGATATATGAAAAGTGAACAACTTTTAACAACAATGGCAGAAGACCCTGGATGGGTAAAAGATATGATAATGACACTTGCAGAACTTACACTTGTTATGGTTGAATTGATGATGGATAATGGATTTAAATTTGATGGAGCCTTCCTTTACAATGATATGGGATACAAAAATGGTCTTTTATTCTCACCAGATACATACATGAAAACACATTATGATGCTGATAAACTTGTATTTGATTATTTCCATTCCAAAGGGATGAAAGTTATCCTTCACAGCTGTGGGAATGTAAAAGAATTGATACCGATACTTATTGATGCTGGACTTGACTGTTTACAGCCACTTGAAGTAAAGGCAGGGATGGATTTGATTGAATTGAAAGAAAAATATGGTGATAAACTCGCTTTTATGGGAGGGATAGATGTGAGATTGATGTCTGACCCTGACCCATCAAAAATTGAAGAAGAGATAAAGAAAAAATTTGAAGTTGCAAAAAAGAATGGAGGATATATTTACCATTCAGACCATTCAATCCCAAAAGATGTAAGTTTCCAGCAATACTGCCGTGTAATAGAACTTGTCAAAAAATACGGTGTTTATCCTGAATATACTGAAGAAAAAAAAGAAGGAGAAAAAAGTGGATAAAGCGGTCGGTCTTGACCTTGGAGGTACATTTATAAAAGCAGGGCTTGTAAACAAAGAAGGAAAGATTATTAAAAAAACACAAATTCCAACAAAAGGAGAGGAAGGGAAAAGGGAAGTTGTTCTCAGACAGATGGAAAAAGCAATTGAATTCTGCATTGAAGGTATAGAAAAGGAAAATCTTGCAGGGATAGGTATAGGGACTCCTGGTGTTGTTGATAATGATGGAATTGTTTATGGGGCTCCAAACTTACCAGAATGGGATAACCTTCCCCTTAAAGATATATTTGAAAAAAAATATGAAGTTGGTGTGAGGGTGGAAAATGATGTAAACAGTATAACCTGGGGAGAATATATTTATGGTGCCGGGAAGGGATGCAAAAATATGATATGTATAACTCTTGGAACAGGAGTTGGTGGTGGGATAGTAATAGATGGGAAACTTTTGAGAGGTTCAGTATATTCAGCAGTTGAAATCGGTCATATAACAATAGATTATAAAGGTCCAAAATGCAATTGTGGAAATTATGGATGTATAGAAAGGTTTGTTGGAAGAGATTACATTGTTGAAAGGGCTGTTAAGGCAATAAAGAATGGTGAAAAGACATTAATATATGACCTGGTTGATGGAAAACTTGAAAATATCACTCCAAAGATAATCTCAGAAGCATATTTAAAAGGAGATAAACTGGCGGAAAAAATATGGATAGATGTTGGAGAATGTCTTGGGGCAATGCTTACAAGTCTTGTAAATGTATTCAATCCGGAAAGAATAATAATTGGCGGTGGAATATCACAGGCTGGAAAAATACTCTTTGATACCATTGAGAGGGTAATTAAAGAAAGAGCAATGAAAAAACTTTCAGAAAACCTTAAAATCCTTCCTGCAGGTCTTGGAACAGATGCAGGTATTATCTCTGGCGCTGCTCTTATCTTTGGAAAATGAGAATTATCTTTTTTGGTAGCGATGAATTTGGGATTCCCTGCCTGGAAGAATTAAAAAGAAATTATAAAATTGTCGGTATTGTTACCTCTCCAGATAAACCGAAAGGAAGGGGAATGAAACTCTCTCCAACACCTGTGAAAGAATGGGCAATCAGGAATAATATTGATGTATACCAGCCTTCAAAATTAGAAGGAGAATTCTGTGAATTTTTAAAAGGAAAGGAAATAGACCTTTTAATCCTTATCTCTTACGGGAAAATCCTTCCAAAAGAAATACTCAAAATCCCCAAATTTGCCCCTTTGAATTTACACCCATCTCTCCTTCCAAAATACAGAGGAGCTGCTCCAATTGAATGGGCATTGATAAACGGTGAGAAAGAGACAGGGATTACCGTTATAAAAATGAATGAAAAAATAGATGAAGGGGAAATAGTTGTCCAGAGAAAAGTTGAGATTAAAAGGACAGACGATATATTTACATTGAAGAAAAGATTGATGGAAATATCGCCTTCAGTACTTCTTGAAGGGATTTCTGCAATAAAAGAAGGCAAACCCACAAAACCACAGAAAGGAACCCCTTCTTTTGCTCGAAAATTGAAAAAAGAAGATGGTCTCATAAAATGGGAAAAAAGCGCAGAAGAAATTTATAATCTTGTAAGGGGAATTGCTGAATGGCCAACCGCTTATACATTTCTCCCAACAAAAAAGGGGAAAAAATACTTAAGGATATTTTCTGTTGAAGTATCTGAAGGAAAAGGGAAACCTGGAGAAGTTATAAATACAGGGAAGGATTTTATTGAAGTCGCATGCGGAAAAGGTAGTATAAAATTGAAAAGAGTGCAGATGGAAGGGAAAAAGATATTGGATGTGGAAGAATTTTTAAGAGGGACAAGGATAGAAAAAGGGACAATTTTGGGAAATGGATAAAATCGTTGAATTTATAAAATTTCTGAAGAATTCCTCATTTTCTCAAAAGATCAAAGATATAAGAGAAATTGATGGTAAGGAGGAAAAAACAACAGATATCCCTTCATTTTTATCAGAAAGGTTAAAAGAATTTCTTAAAAATAATGGAATTAACAGCCTTTACCTCCATCAGGTTGAAGGTCTGGAAAGATTAAAAGAAGGGAAAAATATAATAATAACAACACCGACAGGTAGCGGAAAGACACTGATTTATAACCTTTTCATTCTCAATGAAATGCTTAAAGACCCATCAATAAAAGCACTTTATATATTTCCAACAAAAGCATTGACACAGAACCAATTGAAAATATTGAAAGAGTTCAATCTTTTTCCATGCGAAATATATGATGGAGATACTCCTGAAGAAAAAAGGAAGAAAATAAAAAGAAACTTCCCATCATTCATATTAACAAATCCTGATATGCTACACATGGGAATACTCCATTTCCACGAAAGATGGAGAAATTTCTTTTCAAATTTAAAATTTATAGTAATTGATGAAGTCCATATTTATAGAGGAATTTTTGGTTCTCAGGTTGCTCATATAATAAGGAGGTTGAGAAGAATATGCAATCTTTACGGAAGCAATCCAAAATTTATCCTTTCATCAGCAACGATAAAAGATTCTGAAAATTTTGCTGAGCAACTTACAGGAGTTAAATTCACTTCAATTTCTGAAAGCAGTTCAGGAGCAGGAAAAAGATACTTCTTATTTTTCGACCCAGGTTTTGATTCCCCATATAATTTTGCAATTCCAATAATAACAGAGTCTTTAAAATTTGGCCTTTCAACGATCGTTTTCACAAAAAGCAGAAAAACCACGGAATTATTGCAGAGATGGATTGTTGAAAAAGACCCTTATTTATTTCCACTCATTTCTTCTTACAGGGCAGGATATTTGCCCGAAGAAAGAAGAGAAATTGAGAAAGCATTATTTGAAGGTAATTTGAAAGGAGTGATTGCAACGAGTGCTTTAGAACTCGGAATAGACATAGGAAACTTGGATTGCTGTATCCTTTTTGGGTATCCAGGAAGCATCACAAGCACATGGCAGAGAATAGGAAGGGTTGGAAGAGGTAAGAAGGATTCAATTGTCATTTTTATAGCACTTCAGGATGCCCTTGACCAGTATTTCTTGAGGAATCCTGATGAATTTTTTAAAAGGAGTTGCGAGGATGTGATTATAAATTTTGAAAATGAAATTATAGCCAGTTCCCATTTGAAATGTGCATCCATAGAGATACCATTAAGCAAAGAAGACAGGAAATTTTATCCTGAAAGTATTTTAAAAATTGCAGAAAGGGGAGAATTTCTAACTTCAAAGGATGGAAAATTAATTTACTATATAGGGAAAAATCCTCACAGAGAGATAAATTTGAGGTCCATCGGAGAAGTATTTTCCATAATTGAACTTTCCACAGAAAAGATAATAGGAGAGATTGAAGAAGATAAAGTATTTTATGAATGCCATCCTGGTGCAATTTACCTGCATAGAGGGAAAAAATATGAAGTCATATTTATTGACTTTGAAAGGAAAAGGGTGGTTGTTGAGAAGAAAAATGTTGATTATTACACACAGCCAGGCTGGTGGGAAGAAATTGAAATAATTTCAGAAGAAAAACATAAAAAAATTGGGAAATGCGATTTTTATTTCGGCACAATAGAGGTAACAAAGCAGATTACTGAATATGAGAAAAGGAGAGAAAAAGATAAAACATTAATAAGCAGACACCAGCTCCACCTTCCACCACAGAAATTTAAAACCCAGTCTTTATGGCTGGAAATACCGGAAGAATTTATAATTTATTTGAAGGAGAAGAATTATGACCCGCATGGAAGCATCCATGCGACTGAACATTCAATAATTGGAATATTCCCTGTTGAGATAACATGTGATAGATGGGATATAGGAGGATATTCCTTCCCTTTCCATAAACAGACAGAAAAACCAACAATATTTATCTATGATGGATATCCTGGAGGTGTTGGAATATCCAAGAAGGGATTTGAAAGAATCTGGAAAATTCTTCTCCTTGCAAGAGAATGTGTTGAAAAATGCAAATGTGAAAATGGATGCCCTTCCTGCATCCAGTCACCAAAATGTGGAAATAACAACAGGCCACTTGATAAAAAAGGATGCATTGAATTGCTTAAAATTATATCAGAAAGTTCTATTTAATGGATTTTTTATAAATTTCCCTTATCTTTCTGAAAAAATTGATGTAATTTTCTGTTTTATAATCAGGATATGTCCACGGGAAATCTCTGAAATCCCCTTTCTGGAAATATAGTGTAACTTCTGCATAAATTCCTTTCCCTATGTAAATTCTGTGATAAAAATCTTTTGTTGATAAAAGAACAACTTTTGAAAAATCAATGTATCCAGGGTCTATATTGACTTTCCTTTTTCCATTTTCAGAAAAAATCTCTTCAATTTTATTTGTATATATCTTCCATTCCCATACATTCTCGGGAAATACCAGATTTTCAAATGAGAAAAACCTTCTTTTTAAATCCTTCCCCATCTCTTCCTGGTAATAATCTGTGAAATTAAAAGGAAATGGGCCAACCTCAAAATCTACTCTACCCCACTTTTTTTCAAGAAATTCTTTCACCTTTCCAACAAGTTCTTCATCTCTGTAAATTAATCCGCAGAATACTTTCACATATTTTGCCTCTTTAATTTTTCCCATTTTTCATATTTTACTCCTTCTTTTTTAAGGGTAAAATAAAAATTATGAAAAATGATACTATCTGTGCAATATCAACCCCTCTCGGAATAAGTGGTATCGGGATAATAAGGTTAAGCGGCCCTGAAACTTACAGAATTATAGAGGAGATTTTCGTCCCAAAAAAGAAAACAAAAAAAGTTTCTGAATGGAAGACCCATACTGTCCATTATGGATACATAATGGATGGTGAAAAGATAGTTGATGAGGTTCTGGTAACTATCATGAGGGCACCAAAAAGTTATACAAGAGAAGATATGGCGGAAATAGGATGCCATGGCGGACTTATTGCATTGAAAGAAGTCCTGAATCTCTGTATAAAGAAAGGAGCAAGACTTGCAAATCCTGGTGAGTTTACATTGAGAGCATTTCTGAATGGAAGGATTGATTTGACACAGGCTGAAAGTGTCCTTGAAATTGTAAACAGCCAGACAGAAAAATCACTTGAAATTTCATTAAGAAAACTTAAAGGAGAATTTTCTGAAAAGATAAACAAAATAAGAGAAGAGATTTTTGACCTTCTGACAAATATTGAAGCGAAAATAGATTTTCCTGAAGAAGAGGATGTTTCTTCTTACTCAATAGATATTAAAAGAAGGGTGGAAAAAATAAAAGAAGAGGTTGAAAGAATAATAGAAAAAGCTGGAAAAGGGAAAATTCTTTATGAAGGTGTAAAGGCATCCATTGTTGGAAGAGCAAATGTTGGAAAATCAAGTATTCTGAACAGGTTACTAAAAGAAGAAAGAGCAATAGTTACAGAAATACCTGGAACTACAAGAGATATATTGCAGGAAGTTATAAATATTAAGGGGATACCTGTAAAGATAATTGATACAGCAGGGATAAGGAAACCAAAAAGCAAAATTGAAAAGATGGGTGTGGAGAAGGCTATTGAATGGATGGAAAAATCCGAAATGAATCTTCTTGTCCTTGATGGAAGCCAGAGATTGAAAAAAGATGATGAGATACTTCTGGAAAAGATTAAAGAGAAAGCATATCTGATAATAATAAACAAAATTGACCTGCCACTGAAGTTAAAAGTTGATTATCTGAAAAGAAATTTCCCTGAAGAAAGAATAGTCTTTGTCTCTGCAAAGACAGGAGAAGGGATTGATAAACTGGAAGATGCTATTTATAGACTTATATGTGAAGGATATGGTAAAATAGAAAGCAGTGAATTTTATATCAATGTGCGTGAGGAGGAACTTCTTAAGAAAATAAGGGATAATCTCAAAAACATTACAGAAAATTTTGATAATTTAAGCATTGAGGTGACAGCAGAGTTTTTAAAGGAAAGTTTGAAAAATATTGATTTCATTACAGGGAGAAATTTCAGTCAGGAAATACTCAATAATATCTTTTCAAAATTCTGTATCGGAAAATGAAAAAATTTTTTATTCCAATTCTTCTCTCTCTATTTTTATGCAGTTGTGCCACTTACTATAATCCAGTAACCAAGAAAAAAGAAAGGACTCTTTACAGCGAAAAAGATGAGATTGACCTTGGAAAAGCAATTGATAGAAAAATCAGAAGGGAATTTGAGATAATACCAACTCCTCCAGAGATTCAAAAAATAGGCGAAAGAGTTGCAAAATCATCTGATAGACCAAATCTTAAATATACATTCAGAATTATAAAAGGGAAGGAAATAAATGCATTCTCAATCCCTGGTGGATTTGTCTATCTTTATACAGGACTTCTTAAAATAACAGAAAGTGAAGATGAAATTGCATGTATAATTGGACATGAGATAGCACATATATGTGCAAGGGATAGCATCCATAGATTACAGAAAATTCTTTTATACTCAATACCATCCTCCATCCTTTTTGGAAGTGGAAGGTATAAAGCAATCCAGAAATCTGTGGATATGATATTTACACTTTCAATGTTGAAACACAGCAGAAGTGAGGAATTGAGAGCAGATAGACTTGGAGTTATTTATGCATTTAAAGCAGGATATAACCCTGAAGGGATGTTGAAATTCTTCAGGAAATTGAAAAAGATTAAAGGGAAAGAGAATATAAAACTTTTTGTTTTTCTGAAGGACCACCCTGACATTGATGAGAGGATAAAAAATATTGAAGAGACAATTAAAAATTTAAGAAAGGAATAATTATTTTGGAAGTTCTATACCTTTTGAGAATTGATATTTTCCCGAAAGGTCTCTGTAAGATTTCTCACACACACTTTCAGCCCCTATAAATATTACCTGACCAATCCCCTCCCCTGCATATATCTCTGCTTCTATCGGTGTTAAATTTGCTATCTGGATAGTGATAAATCCTTCCCATTCAGGTTCAAGTGGTGTAACATTTATAACTATTCCACACCTTGCATATGTTGATTTCCCAAAACATATCCCTATCACATCCCTTGGAATTTTAAAATATTCCAGACTCCTGCCAAGAACAAAACTATTTGGAGGGATTCTGCAGACTTTCCCTTTAAAATCAATAAAATCATCTTCATTAATTTTCTTGGGACTGACAACTTTCTTGCCTTTGAAAATTTTAAATTCATCTGAAAGTGTAAAATCATATCCGTATGAAGAAAGCCCGAAAGAAATACCTTTTTTAATTTTTTCTGGATGAAATGGTTTTATCATCCCCTTTTCTCCCATCCTTTTAATCCACCTGTCAGATTTCACCATTTTTGAGGAAAGGTATCAGGGAGAGCCACCTCGGGGATTCGAACCCCGGACCTGAGCATTACAAGTGCCCTGCTCTACCGCTGAGCTAAGGTGGCTTTATTTTTATCTTTCAGGCCATAATCCTTTATTTTTCTTAGTTTTTTAGTAATTTTCATGTTTTAATGAGTTATATTTAATTTTATCTTTTTACACCTTTTCTACGGATTTTGGTTACAGTTTTGACTACATTTTTAAAGTTATCTATTCTTGTAAAAGAACTATAAAAAATTGTATCTTTTCTAAAAAAAATGTCAATAAAAATATCAGAGATAGTAAGTAATATAATTTTCTACTTGTAATTAGAGATATCCGCAATGGCATAATTTTCTGATTTTA
>QNCF01000025.1 GCA_003644395.1 Candidatus Omnitrophota bacterium | reverse complement strand
AATTTATCTCAGGCGGGAAAAATGCGATTGTTTCTATTAATTTATGGTCTAAAAAAGGGCTCCTTCCTTCCAGGGAATTTGCCATGGTTGCTATATCCATTTTCACCATAAGTATTTCCGGAAGATATAAATGGAAGTCTGTATAAAGCATTTTTTCAAGCATATCAACTTCTCCTGCCTTTTCCCATATATCTTTTACAATCTCCATTGTCTTTTCAGGATTCTCTATTTTAAAGGAATATAATTTCGCATGCCATTCAGGAGAAAAAGAAATCAGCCTTCTTGCATATGCATAATAAAATCCGTATCTGTCGGCTTCTCTGATCCACTCAAAGATTCTGGAAAGGGTATTGTAAGGATATCTCTTATAGAATTTTTCAACTACAGAATTAAAAGCACCAGATAGAATCCCTGTCCTTTTAAAAATTTTATAAACCCTTTCAAGCAATTTTGTCTGATAATATCTGATATATCCACCGAGATTTTCATCTCCTCCATCACCATTTAAAGCAACTTTCACATACTTTGAAGTCTCTCTTGCAACATAATAAGTTGGAATCATAGAAGAATCTGCAAATGGTTCATTATAATGCCAGATGAGTTTTGGAAGAATTTTTATTACTTCAGGTTTGACCACAAATTCATAATGCTCTGTATTGAATTTTTCAGCAACAAGTTTTGCATATTTCAATTCACTGTAACTTTCTATCTCAAATCCTATTGAAAATGTCTTGACTGGTCTATCTGAAATTTCACTCATCAGTCCAACAATAGTGGATGAATCTATCCCTCCTGATAGAAATGCTCCAAGAGGAACATCTGATACCATCCTCAGTCTTGTAGATTCTTTCAATCTTTCCCATAATAACTCCGCATATTCCATTTCATTTTTCAATCTTATCTTTTTTGTAAAATCAATATCCCAGTACCTTTCAATCTTTATTTTCCCACCTTTCCAGATTAAAAAATGTGCAGGAGGTAATTTTTTGATTTTTGAGAAAATTGTCCTTGGAGATGGTATGCCCTGATATGTGAGATATTCCATTAAAGCTTCAAAATCTATCTCTGTTGATATCTCAGGGTAAAGCAATAAAGCTTTAATTTCTGAAGCAAAAATTATTCCATTATCAATTTCAGAATATAAAAGAGGCTTCTGTCCAATCCTGTCTCTTGCAAGGAATAAAACTTTCTCTCTATCATCCCAGATTGCAAAAGCAAACATTCCTCTTAAATCTTCAAGACATCTTTCTTTTTTCTCCTCATATAAATGGATTATAACTTCATTATCCGAATTTGTGCGGAAATTGTGTCCTTTCTTCTCCAGTATTTTTCTTAATTCCATAAAATTATATATTTCACCATTGCATATAAGAACTATATTCTTTTCTTCATTGTAAAGAGGTTGTCTGCCTCTCTTTAAATCTATAATACTCAGTCTGCGATGACCAAATCCCACATTTTCTTTCAAAAAATAACCTTCCTCATCGGGCCCACGGTAATCCATAATACGCGTCATCTCTTTAAGTAACTTTTCTTCCACATACTCTCCTTCTTTTTTAATTATTCCGCATATCGCACACATATCTTTCTCCTATAAAAGATTTAAATAAATTTCCTCATATTCCTTTATTTTTTTAAATAAATCAAATTTTTCTCTCACCCTTTTATATCCATTCTCCCCCATTTTCCTTCTTACTTCTGGATTTTCATAAAGAAAGATTATCTTTTCAATGAATGTTCTTTTATCTCCATATTTTATTAAAAAACCATTTTCTCCATCACTTATTAATTCCCTGCATCCTCCCACATCTGTTGAAATAACGGGTTTTTTCAAGCCCATACCTTCAAGTATTAAATTTGGCATCCCTTCCCATTTTGATGTTAAAACAACAATATCTGAAATTTTAATGATTGACAGAATATCTTTCCTGTAACCAGTAAAAACAACTGTATCTCTGATTTTCAATTTTTCAACAATATTGTAAAGATTCTTCTTTTCTTCCCCCTCACCAACTATCAGAACTTTCAAATTATTTATCTTATTTTTCAATTCAGGCACCATACTTAGAAAAAAATCTATTGATTTTTCCTTACACAACCTTCCTCCAGTCAGAATAACAAAATCATCCTGTTTTATATTGAATTCCTTTCTCTTTTCTGTTTCAAATTCAACTTTCTCAATTTCTTCCAGATTTACTCCATTTCCAATTACAACAAATTTATCTTCCGGAATATCTGTCTTATTCACATAATAATTTTTCACCTCCTCTGAAACACATATAATCTTTCTTGTGAATCTTCCCAAAATTTTATCAATTTTAAAGTGATACCACCTCTTCCATAAATCCATACTTCTTTCTGAAGCAACAATTGCAGGTATTTTCAGCAGAATTCCGCAGATACGTCCCCATGTATTTGAGGTAAACATTATAGTGTGAAGTATATCAGGTCTTTCTCTTTTTATTTCTCTGTAAAGATTGAAAAATAAAAAAGGGTCAAACTTCCATCTTTTCTTCAACACTCTTACTTTAACAATTTTCCTGAAATCCTCTTCCATATTTCCACCTCTCAAAGCAATAACAGCTGGTTTGAATTTGTCTCTATCAATATATTTAACCAGATAATAAAGTTGTTTTTCCGCCCCTCCTGTTTTCAGTGTTCCTATTATGTAACAGATTTTTTCCATTTTTTAATTTTCCTGATAAGCCTGATAAATCTGCAGGGGAAATAACTCAATATCAGGTAAATGTAAAGTTTGAAATTAAAGGGATTATTCTCTATTGCTTTTTTAAAAGAATATCTGGCGCTTTCTTTTTCTCCCAGGATAAGCTTTCCCAGACCATATCCTTTGTAAATCTGTGATAATTGCTTTCTTGGATTTTTTTCACTATTTCCAAAACTTTCTATTAATTTGAGTATTTTTTCTCTTTTCTCAGGAATTTCAAGGCTGTCTTTTCCATATAGCCTTCTTTCCTCAGCCAGAATCTGTGCAAGTTTTCCAAATTTTTCCTGCTCTCTTTTTTTTATAACAGTGATAGCATCTGGATGATATCTTCTCATGCATAAAAATTCAGGAATATTTGCTACTTTATACTTTTCTGAGATTCTTAACCATAAGTCATAATCCTGCGCTCTTATAAATTCTTCTCTGAATTTTCCAGCTTTCTCAATACACTCTTTTCTGAACATCACTGAACTGCTGAAAAACGGGTTTCCTTTAAGCAATACCTTTCTAATTTCTGCATCATTTATTGGATATTTTTCTTTCCCGATTATTTTCCCTTCTTCATCAATTACATAAAACCATGTTCCAACAAGTCCCACATCCTGATTTTCATCAAGAAACTTCACCTGTTTTTCAAGTCGTTGAGGAAGTGCAATATCATCAACATCAATTCTTGCAATATACTTTCCTTTGGAAATGCTCAGTCCAATATTTAAAGATTTTGTTAATCCAAGATTTTCTTTATTATTTACAATCCTTATCCTTTCATCTTTAAAATCTTGCAATATTTCTTCAGTTTTATCAGTTGAGCCATCGTTGATGATAATAAACTCAAAATCTGAAAAGGTCTGATTTAAAATACTATCAATGCATTCTTTCAAATATTTTTCTCCATTATATACCGCCATTATCACACTTACTTTTGGTTTTTTCATAAATCCATCACTTCCTCAATCACTTTTAATTCCAGATTAAGTATTCTATCAATAGAATATCTCTCCATTACATATTCCCTTGCGTTCTTTCCCAATCTTTGCTGAAGAGATTTATCAGAAATGACTGTTTTTATCGCTTCTGCAATGCTAATATAGTCAGTCTGACATAGGAATCCTGTTTCCAAATGTTTTATTTCCTGTTTTATCCCATTGACATCTGTACCTATACATGGCAATCCACAACTCATGGCTTCCAGAAGAGTTTTTGGATGACCTTCGTAAAAAGAAGGAAGAATAAAAATACGCGATTGATTTAAAAACTTTGGTAACTCAATATGTCTCACATTCCCTTTAAGTATCACTTTTAATCCATATTTCTGAATGAACTCAGCAACTTCTTTTGAGTGACAGCATCCACCAATAAATATACACTCAATATTTTTAAAATTATTCTTTAAGTAAAGTAATGCTTTAAGAAGGTTCTCTAAATTTTTCTGTTTATCACCTCTGCCGATAAAGATAAGGTCATACTTTTTTTCAACATTTAAAGGTTTAAAAATCTCTGTCAAAACATAATTGGGAATTACTCTTATCTTTTCCGGGGGTAAATTATGGAGTTTTATAAGAGCCTTTCTCTGCCAGTCAGAAGTGATAATTCCAATGTCTGCTGTTTTGAATGCTTCTCTTTCCAGTTTTATTGCTTTCTGAATAATTTTTCTGTCATTATAAACCTGTCTGGTGAAATAACTGTAAAAATATCCACATCTTATTATCAATTTTTTATGGAACAATTTTTTTAACCAGATTGCAATTTCAGAACCGAATATCTGGTTTGTTTTTATTATATCTATTTTTTTAAATTTGGAAGAATAAGAAAAGAGAAGTTTTATGAAAGTCAAATAAGGTGATGGAAGCCAGACAGATGGTAACAAACAGATATCTTCAATATAATCCCTGTATTTCAAATCTTTTTTTCCTCCATAAGTTAAAAAGTATATTTTCCCAATAAATTTCTTCAATCTTTTATACAATTCCACTTCTCTTTCAATGTTTCCTGTTTTTATCCAGGTTTCTAAAGAATTTCCCCCAGTAAAAATAAGCATTAATTTAATATCTTTTAAATCCTTTTCCATCTGTAAAATTTCAATATCTCCATTAATGTCTTCTTATCCTTTTCAGAAATCATAATAATGAAAAGCGGAAGGAAAAGAAATACCCATGGGAAAATGGATAATAACTCTCCATAAGTATGGATAAATCTTTGTGCCGTTAAACTCAATATACACAGAAATAATACAAGAGAGAAAATTCGCCAGATTCCCTTAAAATCAAAATTCACCTTTATAAATTTAGAGGTGAGATAATATCCGAAGAAAAAGGTAATAAGAGATGATAATAATTTCCCAATTCCAATTCCCAGAATATTTAATCTTCCTATAAGAGCAAGCGGTAAAATAATACTTAACGAGGAATTTACCAGACTTAATTTTGTCAGCTCAATCGGTCTTGCCATGACAAATATTGTTTTCTGAAATAAAAGAATACCAACAGTGAAGATAGTTGATAAAGCAAGGATAATTAAAACTGGTAGTCCGTGTAAATATCTTCCTTTGCCATATATGTGGAGAAGGAAATGTGAAATCGAGATTGTAAAGAAAGAAATAGGAAAGATAATGTAAGAAAGATACCTGGTAGAGGTTGTGAAAATTTTCTCAATTACTTCTTTCCCCTGATTTTTCAATTCAATCATTTTTGGAGTTAAAGGTGTTACTATTGATACCATAAATCTTTCAATATATTCAACAAATCTTTTTACAACATAGTAAGTGGCAAGCAATTCTGGTTTCAGGAATATGCTTACTAAAAAGGTATCTGCATGGTTTTTCCCATAACCAATATATGCGTTTAAATAGAAAGGCCAGGAGAATTTAAAAAGTTTTGTAAAAGAATAGAAACATTTTTTAAAAAGATATTTTTTTAACTGGAATATCATCAAGAGCACCAGAAAAGCCTGTCCAGTGATGATTCCTATGAGGTAAGAGTTGATATTTTTGTTAAATAAATAAAGGGAAAGAGCATATATTCGGATGATACCACCATTTAAGATGGATACTGTGCTTACTATATTAAATTTTTGAAATGCAACCAGAGTGGAATAAGAGATTTCAAATAATTTATTTGTCAGAATAGCAAATGATATTATTCTCATAAGTGAAAAATGATCCGGATTTTTAAGAAAAATTTTTGAAAAGAGAGGAGAAAAATGGAAAAAGACAGCAGTGGAAAGACCATAGAAGAGGAAGACTGTTAGATAGTTTAAATTTAGAAGTTCTTTTATCTCTTTAATTCTATTTTCCACCACAAATGAAGGAATTAATTTTTTAATTGCAGGCTGGAATCCAAAACCGAATAGTATAGAAGAAAGATTTGTTACAACTGACATTACTGCAATTACAGACATTTCAAAGGGAGTTAAAATTCTTGTTAAAAAAAGGAAATAGAATGCACCGAAAATTATATTGAAAAATTCAGCACCTGCGAGTTTTACACTTGCTTTTCCAACTTTGACTGATTCTCGTTCTGAATACTTCTCCATATGTTTTAATATTTGTTTAATTTATTTTAAACATTTTAAACAAAATTGTCAAGAAAGCGCCATCCCTCAGAAAAAAATCTTCACATATAACCGAGAGATTTCAATTTTTCTGCTACCTGCTGATTGATTTCCTCAGAAGATGGAATTTTTTCTTCTGGAAGAAAAGGGAAATTATGGTCAATTTCTTCTTTAACTTTTTCTTTTATTATTTTTGGCAATTTACCATCTATAAAAGAAGGAATTTTACATCCTGTCATGGTAAGAATAACAGGCAGTATATCCACTATGGAGAGGTTTATTTCCTGAGCAGGTTCTTCTGTAATTAAAAATATCCCTTCCCTTGTATGGTCTCCCTGTTTGAGAGATTTCAATATTATACAGGGATTATATATTTGGCTTATATAACCATGGGATAAATAATCTTTCTTAAATTCATAAAATATATCAGGAGAATTGTCTCCATATAACTCCTTTCCCAAGTATACCCTCTCTATTATCTTTTTCCCTTTATACTTCAGATTTAAAAGACTTTCCTTTACACTCTTTAAAACTTTATAATATTCTTCCATTTCAACGCTTCCCATTTTTTCCCGTCCTTTCAAATTTACATTCAAACTGTCCACATTAGCCATGTAGCATTTTGATTTCTGGTAGTCAATCAGTGAAGAACCCTTCCTTTTGCCCAATTTTTTCAGTATATAAAAGTAAAAAATTTCCCATAATTTACGCCTTCTTAAATAACCTTCTTTTATCAGCCAGCGATTCACATTGAAATCTCCAAGATACTTTCCAAAACCATGGTCAGAAAAGATAATCAGTTTATCCTCTTTATTTAACTGACTGTAGATTTTTTCCAAAATGGAGTCTATTCCTCTGTAAAACTTCCATACATTTTCTGTAATTTTCCTGTTTTTAGAACTCTCTGCAAAGATAAAATTCCACAGAAAATGCTGGAGTCTGTCTGTCATGGTGATGGCATAACATGTAACATCCCATTCAAATTCTTTAATTAAGTGGAGAACTGCTTTCATTCTTTCATATTCAATTTTTAAAAGGGTTTTTGTGAAAGTCTCTCCATTATCTTTTTTAACTATGGAAGGAATCTCTTTTTTCTTATAAGGAAAATCTATTCTGTACGTAATTCCTTCTTTCTCAAATCTTTCTCTTAAAAATGAAGGAGCAATATAATCCACCTTTTCAGAAGGTGACATCATTCCGGATATGCAAACTTCAGCATCCTTAAAAGGAGGGAAAGTCATGGGTATGTTAACCAGGATTGTTTTCTTTCCATAATATTTTAGAATTTTATCTATTGTTGGATAACTTATATCTCTTCCATCATGTATCCTGCTGTATTGGTATGAATCAGCAGGTTTATAACTGAAACCATATATGCCATGCTTTCCTGGAAGCACACCTGTTAAAAAAGAAGTCCATGCAGGTGGACTCATCGGTGGAATTACTGAATAGCATATTCCAGAAGGATATTTTTTCTTTAATCCAGCCAGAAATGGCATAACTCCTTTTTCAATGAGATAATCAAATACATTCCATGAACCCCCATCTATTCCCACTGCAAATACTTTCGACATTTGATTATGAATTAAATTTCTTCATAGATTTTTTTTCAAATATTTAAGGTTTTTTGTAATTGCTAAAATTTTTTTTGTTAATTTTTCAATTTCAGATATTTTCCCCCTTATATATTTCAATTCTTCATCTTTATTCTTTTTCTTCAACTGTTTCTGAATATTTTTGATAGATTCCTCCAGCAGAGATACTCTCTTTTCAATACCTGTTTTTAATTTCTGAAAGATAATTTCTTCTATGTTTTCATTTGCTTTATATAAACTTCTCGCATATCCTTTTCTCCAGACTTTCTTAATCGCATTCCATTCTTCAAGTTTTCTCAAATTTATGCTCACATTTCCCTTACTTATACCAAGAGTTTTTCCTATCTGTGTGAGAGAAAGAGGAGATTGACTTATATATAAAAGTGCATAAATCTGACATGTTGTTCTGTTCAATCCGAGACTTTCACCCAGGTTTCCTATCATTTCTATAAATTTATTTCTTATTTCTTCCAGCTTTTCCATTTTTCAATTTGTTTTAAATAATTTTAACATTTATCAGAAAGATTGCTCCAGTTCTTTTAAAAATTTCTTTGCAAGTTCAAAATCCGGGTTAAGGTTGATGGCTTTTTTCAATTCTTCAATTGCTTCTTTTTTCTTTCCCATTTCTACATAAACACATCCAAGGAGGAAATGAGCATCTGGATTTTCAGGAAGGAGTTTTGCAAATTTATCTGCAATTATTTTTGCTTTTTCAATATTTCCATTTTTCAATTCATAGAAAACATTCTTCTTTGTGAGGAAGGAGAATATTTCATAATCAACTTTTCTTACAGCAGAGCCTGGCGTATTGTTGAATATAAAATAAAAAATTCCAACAAAGAAGGAAGTTGTAATTATTTTTTTGATATCCTTTACTTTAATTTTTTCAACAATCCAGACCAATAAGTAAGAAGCAGAAACCATCAAACATCCTACAGCAGGTAATCTGTATCTATCTGTCACGAAAAATAAAACTACCCATAAGATATTTGTAAATGTGAAAGATATGAATAAAAAATTTTTCTTCCAATTTTTAAAAAGAAGAAAAGTCCCTGCAATTCCAAGAGATACAATAAAACCGAAATGGAAAAATGCAAATTTCAAAACAGGAGCAACCTTTTCCACCAAATAAACATTCAGATTTTGTGGCCATTCATAATTTGTAAAGAAAAATACGAGTTTTTTAAAAAAGAGTTTCCAGAAAGGGAGAGAAAATGGACTCAGAAGGGGCCCTTTTGGATAACAGAATAAACCAAGAGAATCTGCGCTATTTCCTATTTTCCAGTTTACAGGACCATTTGAACATATTGGAACAAAATCTTTTCCAACTATATAGTTTCTGATAGTAAATGGTAGAATTGTGAATCCGGATGTGATAAGTAAGATAAGGAAGACAAAAAATCCCTGTCTTCTTTTTGAAAATTTTGGATGTGGTAAAAGATTTTCAGGGTATATAAGTAGTCCAGTGAGTAAGAAAGGAAGGTATATCCCTATTGTTGGTTTTGAAAGAGCAGAAAGCCCAAGAATAATTCCACTTAATATCCATTTTATTAATGATGGTTTTTCTAATGAAAGATAAATTGATAAGATGAAAGAAATGTAAAGAAAAAGTATAAAACTATCACTTAAGATACTTCCTGCATAAACAATGAATGTTCTGTAAAAGCAGGCAAAAGATGCAGCGATAATTCCTGTTTTTTCATCATTGATTTTCTTTCCAAGCAAATATAAAAAATAACAGAGAAGAAGGTCAATTAAAAGCTGGAAAAAGGATACAAGAAGCAGATTTCCCCTGAAAATAGAGAGTAATAAAGCCAGAAAATATGGATAGAGAGGTGCCATATAGAAAATTTTGCCATCCACATAAAATGGAGATTTCTGAATCTTTTCTGCCCATAAGATAAATGTCTTCTGGTCATGTTTATCCATAAGGTAGGTGTTAAAAAAGCATGTATCTTTAAACTGGAAAAGGAAAATGATTCTTATCAGAAATCCAAGAAAGAGTATGGAAAAGAGGAGTTTTTTGTATTTCATTATAATCTGTTTCTGTAATACTCCATCACTTCCCTGATTATATCTTCAAGTGTATATTTTGGAGTAAAACCGATTAATTTTTTAACCTTTGAAATATCAGGAGCTCTCCTTTCCATATCTTCAAAACCCTCATTATATAAATCCTTTGGATTTACATAAATAATCTGAGAATTGCTTCCAGAAATTTTCTTTACCATTTCTGCAAGTTCTCTTATTGTTATCTCTTTATCACTTCCGAGATTCAGAACTTCTCCATATGCTTCTTCCTTTTTTATAAGTTTAATAAGAGCATCCACAACATCCTTTACATGGACGAAACATCTTGTTTGATTACCACTTCCGAATACAGTGATTGGAGAATTGGTAAGGGCCTGTTTGACAAATCTCGGCAATACCATTCCATATCTGTCGCTTTGTCTTGGCCCTACAGTATTGAAAAGACGGACAATTATTACAGGTAATCCTTTCTTTTCAAAATAACCAAGAGCTAAAAACTCATCCAGTGCTTTTGCGCATGCGTATCCCCATCTTTTTTTGGTGGTAGTGCCTATTACAATATCCGCATCTTCAGAAAATGGGACATTTTTATTCTTTCCATATATTTCAGAAGTTGATGTTAAAAGGACTCTTTTGTTAAATTTAGCACATGCTTTAAGAATATTATGCGTTCCCTCAACATTTATAACAATAGAATCTATCGGATTTTCAAGAACTCTTTTAACTCCTACAACAGCTGCAAGGTGGAAAACAAAGTCTGCCTTTTTAACAAGTTCTTCCAAAATTGGATAATTCAATATAGTGTCAATTACAAGAGAAAAATTGGAGTTGTTAAGGAAAGAAGAAACATTATCAAGAGAACCTGTGGAAAGGTCATCTATCACTTCAACATAATTTCCCTCTTCTATAAGTTTTTCCACAAGATGAGAACCTATAAATCCACATCCACCAGTTACTAAGAATTTCATCTTTTTTATTATACTTTTTGAAAAAAATTTGACAAATTTTGAATGTAAGTATTAATATTTTAAAAACTTGAAAGGAGGTGAAGGGATGCCAGCAAAGAAAAAGAAGAGTGGATCTACAAAGAGTAAGAGCAAGAAAACAACGAAGAAGAAAGCAACAAAGAAGACTGCTAAGAAGACAACCAAAAAGACTGCAAAGAAAAGCACAAAGAAAAAGACTGCAAAGAAGACAACTTCAAAGAAGAAAACAAAGAAAAAATGAGGAGAAAAAAAAGAAAATTAAGGTGGAGGTCTAAGAAGGCAAATCATAGAAAAAAACCCACAATGGGTTAATTTATACAAAGAGTGAACTTACAGAAGTCTCCAGGTGGATCCTTTTAATTGCTTCTCCAAGAAGAGGAGCAATAGAGAGAACCTTTATATTTGGAGGTAAAGAAGACTGAGGTATAGTATCAGAAACTGTAAGTTCTATAAGCGGAGAGTTTTTAATTTTCTCCTTTGCATTTTCACAAAAAACCCCATGTGTACAGCTTCCATAAACTTCTGATGCTCCATTTTTAAGCAAAGCATTTGCTGCTTCAATAATTGTATTTCCTGTGGAAACAAGGTCATCAACTATAATTGCTTCACATTCTTTAACATCTCCTATTACATGGATAGCTTCCACTTTTGTGGGAGTATCTCTTCTTTTATCTACAATTGCAAGAGAAGCAGAGAGTCTTTTTGCGAATGCTCTTGCCATTTTTACACTTCCGACATCAGGAGCCACCACAACAGGTTTTTTAAATTTTTTCTGCTTCCAGTAATTGATCATTACCGGAGCAGCAAATAGATGGTCAACAGGTATATCAAAGAAACCCTGAATCTGTGGTGCGTGGAGGTCCATTGTCAGAATTCTGTTTGCTCCTGCAGCAACAAGAAGATTTGCCACAAGTTTAGCAGTAATTGGTACTCTCGGCTGGTCTTTTCTATCCTGTCTTGCATATCCATAATATGGAAGGACTGCAGTAATTCTTCTTGGAGAAGCTCTTCTGAAAGCATCAAGCATTACAAGCAATTCCATCAAATTTTCATTTACAGGTGGACATGTTGGCTGTATTACAAAGACATCTTTACCTCTAACATTTTCTTCAATTTTCACTCCAATTTCTCCATCGCTGTATCTGTAAATTTTTATTTTTCCAAGTTCTTTCCCAAGATACTCAGCAATTTTTTTTGAAAGTTCAGGATTTGCGTTCCCTGAAAAAATCAGGCAATCATCCATTTCTCACTCCTTTTTAATATCTCTTCTGCCTTTTTTAAATCTTCAACTGTATTTATTCCAAGGATTTCTTGTGGTGTTGGAGTAGAATAAGTTGAAATTTTATGAGTATTTTGCGAAAGAATTTTTATTACATCTGTCAGAAAATATTCCCCTTTTAATGGATTTTTTTTAATCATGGAAAGTGCAGGAAAAAGGAAAGAAGTGTTAAACACATAAACTCCACCATTTATCTCCTTTATCTTTTTCTCTTCCGGAGTTGCATCAACTTCCTCCACAATCTCAATTACTTTTCCATTTTTATCCCTTTTAATTCTTCCGTATCCTGTAGGGTCTTCAACAATTGCTGTGAGGATTGTGCATACACTTTTTTCATTTTGGTGGATTTTACAGAGTTTTCTCAGAGTCTCTTCCCTTAAAAATGGAGTATCTCCACAGAGTACAAGTATATCCCCTTTATAATCTTTTAAAATTTTTTCAGTTCTCTTTACTGCATCTCCTGTTCCAAGCAATACTGGCTGTTCCACATATTCAATGTTGTCAAAATCTTTAAGTTCTTTAAATACCTCTTCCTTTTTATATCCCACCACAATAATAATATTTTCAAATTCAAGTTTCCTGATTGTCTCAAGAAGGTAAAGGAGTATTGGTTTTCCAAGAAGTTTATGGATAACCTTCTGGGTGTTTCCACCCAGTCTTTTTCCATATCCTGCCGCAAGAATTACACATTTCATTCTTTTATTTTTTCTGCCCGGCGAGGATTCGAACCTCGATCCTCGGCTCCAAAGGCCGGTGTGTTACCGATTACACTACCGGGCAATCTTATTTTTGAGAAGAATTTTTAACTTTTTCGTATTCTTCCAGAATTTTCTTTTCCAGATATTCTCTGAATTGTGTATTTATTGGATGCGCTACATCTCTGTGCTGCCTGGAAAGAGGTAATCTCTGCGGGGGTAAAGGATTAAGTGCAGAACCACATGAGCCACAGAACCTGTAAGTAATTGGATTTTTAAATCCACATCTTGGACACTGCTTCTGTAATTTTTTACTTGGCATTGCGACAAAAAGTCCCTTTTTGCCCTCAATAATTCTTATATCTCTCACAACAAAAGAATTATCAAAAGTTACAGAAGCATAAGCACGGAGACGGCTGTTAGGCCTTTCCACAATTGAGATTCTTGTTTCAGTAATCTCCATCGCTTCCTCCTTTCTTCAGTTCAAACTTTTTACTAAAAAACTTTTCCACTTTCTTTCACCAGGAGCTAATAAAATTTCTTCTGGTTTTTCTTTAAAAACAGAAAAGATTGCTCCCCCGCTTCCTGAAATAAAGAACTTCTTTCCAGTTTTCTTTTCCATATAAATCCTGAATTCTTTAATTTCCTTCCATATCCCTTCACTCACCTCCCCCAGTTTGTTATATATTATATTTTCCATCATTTTAATATTACCCTCTTTCATAAATTCAATAAGGATTTTAATTT
>QNCF01000024.1 GCA_003644395.1 Candidatus Omnitrophota bacterium | reverse complement strand
TAATATTAAAGGTGAAGGGATATACCCTCTCGCTTTCCTTATTATAATTTCCCTTTTTAAAAATTTTGAATATTTCACAACAGAATCATCACATCCAATTTCTATATCCCTTTCATGTATTAAAAAATAGTCAGCGATATCTTTTAACTTCTTAAGTGCTTTTTCATTTTCATAAATTATTGGATTTTCAGAGATATTCCCGCTTGTCATTATCAACACATCAAAATTTCCGAATTTAAATAATAAGTGGTGTAAAGGAGAATACGGAAGCATAAAACCAAGATATCTGTTATCTGGAGCAATATTTTCCGCAAGTACATTTCCTTTCTTTTCCAGCAACAGTATAGGTGCTTTAAAACTTTTGATTATATTTTTTTCTTCTTCACTCATATAACAGTATTTTTCAATGGTCTCAATATCTCTTGCCATTAAAGCAAAAGGCTTATGTTCCCTTTTCTTCCTTTTCCTCAATTTTTCAACAATCCTCTCATCATCACATACACTTGCCAGATGGAATCCCCCTATTCCTTTTACAGCAACAATTTCTCCTTTCTCAATCAATTTTGCAGTTTCTTTAATCGCATCAACACTTTCTTCTATCTTCCTTCCTTCTCTATTCAAAAGGAAAACTTTTGGGCCACATTTAAAACAGCAGTTTGGCTGTGTATGGAATCTTCTGCTTTCCGGATTCTCATATTCTTCCTTACAATCCTGACACATTATAAATTTATCCATTGTTGTGTTTTCCCTGTCATAAGGTAGTTTTTTGATTATTGTGAATCTTGGCCCACAGTTAACACAGTTTATAAATGGAAAAAGATATCTCCTGTTTTTTTCATCAAACAGTTCATTCAAACATTCATCACAGGTGGCAATATCTGGAGGGATATCAACCTCTATTTTCCCTTCTCTTTTACTTTTTAAAATCCTGAATTCTCTATCATTTTTAATCTCAATTTCCCAGACAGAGATATTTTTAATTTCTGAAAGAGGCGGAGGGGAATTTTTTATATTTTTTAAAAATTCTTCAATATCCTCTTCTTCACCTTCCACTTCTATTAAAACACCTTTACTTGAATTAAAAACAAATCCCTTCAAATTCCTTTCCTTTGCATATCTGTAAACTTTTGGTCTGAATCCAACCCCCTGAACTTTCCCTTTAATTTCAATTCTAAATCTTTTTTTCATACTTTCTCAATAGTTACTCTTTCACCTTCTTTAATTTCTTTAAGTATTCCCAAATCCCCATATATTTTCCCTATAATTTCAACTTCACTTGCTGGAATTATTTTATCTCCTTTGCTGACTGGTGTGGGACCAAAAAATATACAGAAACATTTACCTTCAGGCCAGTATCCTATATCTCCTTTATTTACTTCTTTCACAGGATTTTTTATCTCCTCATCAACAGGTATATCAAAGTATATTTCCTCTCCCCATCTTCTAACAGTAGATGTGACTGGTAATTTTTCCATTATCTTTTTTGAAATCTCTGATTCATTGAGTTCTGCTTCAAATGAGTATTTTTCAAATTTTATAATTATTTTACTCATAATTCCTCTCCATTTTTGAAATTAAAAAACTTAAAATTTTCTCAACAGATTTTTTCACCTCATCAGATAATCCTTCACAGAAAGATATTCTTTTGGGCTGGATTCCAAGAAGTAATATTTTTGAATTTGTTTCATTTTCAAGGTATTCAAAGATAAGTTTTAATGGGAAGGAATGGGTAGTCAATCCTGTGAAAAGCAGATCTTCTTTATTCAAAATTTTCATATCACCTGGAGAAGAATTTAAATCCACTGCATCTACAAAGAGTATTACTTCTGGATTAAAATTTTTAATATCGCCAAGGAAATTTTCAGGATTTTTTTCAGCAATAACTATTTTAAGATTATCGTTTTCAAAATCTCTCAATTTTTCAGTTAAAAAAACGCCTGCTCCATCATCCCCTTTTAATTTATCTCCAATTCCAACTATAACACTCCTTTTTTTCAGAATTTCACCAATTTCCTTATATAATTTATCCATTGAGAAAAGTTTTCACCGGTAAGAGAAGAGATTTTCATTAATTTTATAGATTCATTTGTTCTTAAAAGGTTCTTTTCAAATAAATCTGCATCAAATTCAAGATTTTTTAATAAATCAACTTTATTCAATATACAAACTTCAGAAATTTTAAACATCAATGGATACTTTGCAGGTTTATCCTCACCATCTGTAACACTCACCACAACAACATTTTTATCAACACCAAGAGAAAACTCTGCTGGACATACAAGATTTCCCACATTTTCAATAAAAAGTAATCTTATTTCATCAAGAGGTAAATTCTCCAGTCCCTTCTTCACCATCAATGCTTCCAGATGGCATGCTCCACCTGTATTTATCTGGACTATAGGGATATTTAAAGGTCTTAACCTTTCACTATCATATAAACCTGCTATATCTCCTTCAATTACACCACAGGGTATCTCATCTTTTATCATTGAGATTGTCCTTTCAAGAATCTTTGTTTTTCCAGAACCAGGTGGTCCCATTAAGTTTACAGATACAATATTTTTTCCCTTTAAAATTTCAGAATTTTCCTTCGCAATTTTTTCATTCTCAACAAGCAAATTTTCACCAATCTCAATCTTTTTGATCTCCATCTCTCACCTCAACTTCTATATTTTCAATTATAACCTCTCTGCTTAAAGGGTCTTCCCCTCTTTTAACCGAAATTTTTGCATCTTTTAATAAATTATTCTCCTTTGCCAATGACCTGAAAACAAAGTTTAAATTCTCCTCATCAAGGCAACTTAATGGATTTATTCTCAAATTTATTTTTATAACTTTTTCAATATTCTTATCTTTTAAAAAATTCTGAAGAAACTTTAAAAGATTGTTTACAACAGTGAGTTCATGCATTGAGAAAAAGTTATTTCTTCTCTTTAATCTTTTCGTCAGATATAAATGCTATCCTTCTGCACTTGGGGCATATAATTTTTAAAATGTCTGTTCTCTGGATTGGTGGTATAACTTTTTCTTCATATTCAGAAACAATTCCAAGTTTTTCCTGGATGGCTGAAAGCAAAATCGGCTGTGAATATGCCAGGTTTCCAAGTTTATTTGCTACCCACAGAATATGTTTTTTTGTTCCTATTACACTCCCGCAATTTTCACATAAAACAATTTCGTGTTCAACTTTATCAATAACTTCTTCTGATTTAAAGTATGAAATATCAAACTGGTCTGTTAATTTTATTCCTCCATCCGTTATACAATTTATTTCACATTGACCACAGTAAATACATTTATCTGGATGATGGATTAAAATTCTTTTTTTCTCCTCAATTATATCCTTTACTTCAATCGCATTTGATGGACAGACTTGAGCACATGCGCCACACCCAACACATTTTTCTTCATCAAACTTTGGCTTTCCCCTGAATCTTTTTGAAGGTTTATGCGGTTCAAATGGAAACTTTGTTGTATAAGGTTTTGAAAATAGACTCGTTATCGCTTCTTTTAATTCTCTTAACTTAGGCTTCTTCATTTTTCTTCCTCTCCTCTAATTTATCACAAACACTACCTTTACATAATTTTATTCCTGCTATATGTGATGCCCTTGATAATGCATGTGCTGCTGTTGGGGCAGTTATTAAAATAAAAATTGCACATAAAAATGATTTTGTCCCAACCAATACACCACCATATATCATTGAAGATAAAAGTATTGAACAGGTCCCGAGTGTCACGCATTTTGTTGAAGCCTGAAGCCTATTATAAACATCTGGAAGTCTTACAAGTCCTATACATCCCAGAAGGTTAAATATCAGACCTATGAGCAAGAAAATATTTGAAATAATTACCTTCATTTTATTCTCCTATTCATCAAACCCTCTCCCTTCCAGGAATTTTGAAAGTGCAATTGTTCCTATAAAACTTAATAATGCCCATGCAAGTCCAACATTTATATAAAAATCTTTACCTGTTTTTAAAGATAAAAGCACACAGAATCCAACAACAATTATACCAAGGATATCTATAGCAACAGTCCTGTCAGCAGGCGTTGGCCCTTTCGCCACCCTGTACAGACACAGAACACAACAGATTGAAAGTATTATAAATCCAAACCCTATCATTCAAATATCCTTTTTAAAATCCTTTCAAATCTTCTCACTATGATATCTGTTGCCTTTTCTATATTTTCTGTCTTTACATAAATCCAGTGAATGTATAAGTAACCTTCCGGTTCAACCTCAACACTCATTGTTCCAGGTGTTAATGTTATTGAATTTGCAAGAACAGTTATCCCTGCCTTACTCTTTAAATTTGTTTTAACTTTTACAATTCCAGGTTTAATTGGAAGCCCAGGATGTAAAACTCTATACGCAATATCTAAATTTGCAACAATACAGTAGTAAATTAAAACAGGAATATAACAGATAGCCCAGAAAATTCTTTTTGGATTTAAAAATTTATATGCAGATTCTATAACATCTCCACCCATAAGTAAACTTATAAAAATACAGATTATCACACCAGCAAATAGATTTTGATAATCAAAACCATCTGCTCTGAATGGCCAGTTCAAAATTATCCATGTGATTAAAAGTAAAACAAACAGCATAAACTTTCTCATTTCAACTCCCCAGGATTTTATTTATATATGGTAAAACTCCATCAGAAACAACCTTTATAACAGGTTTTAAAATACATTCTGTTCCATTTATTACCACAAGTCCACCGAAAATACACAGAATACTTAAAATAACCATTGACATTTTCATCAAATGTGGAACTTCTTTACATTTATTATAAATTTCTTCATCAAATTTTTCTCCTTTGCCAAAGAATGCGTATTTCTGAACTTTGGAGAATGAAGCAAGAGTAAGTATACTCCCTATAACAGCCCACAGAGCAACTGCTGGTTTTCCTGCTTTTATGGCAGCAAGGATTATTATAAGTTTACTCCAGAATCCATTAAACGGTGGAATCCCTGATATTGATAATGCACCAACAAGTGATGCAAATGATGTCACAGGCATTTTCTTAACAAGATTTCCCATTTTTTGCAGGTCTCTTGTCCCTGTTGAGTATTCAATACTTCCTGATGTTAAGAATAATAATGATTTAAACACAGAATGGTTTAACAAATGGAAAAGACCTCCAAGTATTCCCAAAGGTGTTCCAATACCTATTCCAATTATTATATACCCCACCTGACTTATTGTATGGTAAGCCAAAAGTCTCTTATAATCCCATTGTGTTACAGCAAGTAAAACTCCTATCATCATTGAAAGTATCCCAATAAATATAAATAGATTGCCGATAAATTCGTTAAATCCAAAGATATTGTAAGTAATTCTTATCAATCCATATATACCACATGCTTTTACAACAACTCCTGAAAGCATGGCACTCATCGGTGTTGGAGCGGAAGGGTGAGCATCAGGAAGCCATGAGTGGAATGGAATAGCAGCAGATTTTATCAAAAATCCCACAAGTAATAAAACAAAAGCAAATTTTACAGCTTCATCAAATCCTGTCTTATTTATAAACCTTGCAATATCTGCCATATTTAAAGTTCCAAACTTCCCATATAAAAGACCAATTCCAAATAAAATGAATAGTGATGATACAGTTCCAATTACAAGGTATTTGAACGCTGCTTCAAGTTCTCTGGATTGGCAACCAAATCCAACGAGAGCATATGCAGCAATCACTGAAATTTCCAGAAATACAAATAAGTTGAAGAAATCACCTGTTAAAATGATGCCATTCATTCCTCCAACCATAAGAAGAAAAAGTGAATAATATCTCAATTTTGAAGTAAAGAGTTTTTCCAGGTATTCAATTGCATATAAAGTTGATATGAATGCTATCAAATTTACAACTATCAGGAAGAAACAGGCAAGTTCATCAAAGACAAGGACAATTCCATAAGGAGGTTTCCATCCACCAACATAATAATTTCCATAATTTCCTATCATCTTCAGTGAAAGTAAAAGAAGTATAAATGTTGTTATATTTCCAGAAACATCAGGGAACCATTTCAACTTCCTTGATACCATCGGTATCAGAAATGCCATACCGATTGGTAAAGCAACAAATAATATCACAGTACTCATTTTTTAACCCTTCAGTTTTTTAATCTCAGTTATATCAAAAGTTCCGTATCTCTGATAAATCCTGATAGCTATAGCAACCATCAATGCAAGTGTTCCAAGCCCAATAACTATTGAAGTTAAAACAAGCGCCTGTGGTAATGGATCAACTGCTCTTTGTGCAAATTCATTCACAGACATTCCCTTTTCAAGTATAGGTGGAATCCCATTTTTTCTGTATCCAAGAAGTATTAAAAATAAATTTACAGCATATTCCATAATTGAAAGCCCAAGTATTATTTTGATTATATTTTTCTTACAGCAAACTCCATAAAGACCAATCAAAAATACTATGAATACAAGATAATAAATCATTTTTCACCCTCTTTTTCTGTTGTGATTAAATACCCTTTCCCTTCTCTAAATACAACTCTTAAAACTGAAAGCACAATGAATACAAGCACTAAACATGAACTCACTTTAAGACCTATACTCAAATTGCATAATGGTATTATCCCTGCACTGAATAATTTGAAATTTCCTGATGGATGAGATTTTTCTATAAAGTTTAAAAAGAATCTTCCTCCAAATGAGAGTCCCAAAAGACCGATTATAAGGAATAACAATGCTCCCAAACTATCAAGTTCTGAAGCAACAACTTTACCTTTCCTTTCAAGCAGATATTCTTTTCCAAATGCAAGAACTATTAAAATGAATGCTGCTGATATAATAACACCTCCCGGAAATCCTCCTCCAGGGGTTAAATGGCCATAAATTACAATGTAAATCCCATAAAGGACAATGAATGCTTTCAACCAGTTTGTAACAGTCTTTACAATCAAACTCATTCCCCTATCTTCCTTCATTTCTCTCTCCTCTTCCTTGCATATATCCTTAAAATAGCAAGGGCTCCAATTATTGCTGTAAACAATACGGTTGCCTCACCAAATGTATCATATGCTCTATAATCAAGAATCACTGAACTTACAATATTTGCTGCTCCTGTCTCCTTCAATCCTTTTGTCAGATATCTTAAAGATGGCGAATCAGGATTTAATGTAAATGATGGTGTCCCAAATGGTGGCAATTTTTCAAGTGCTTCCATTCCAAATATAAATAATATTAAAATAGAAAGAAGTGTAAGAACCAATCCAAACAATTCTCTATTTCCATAAACAGTCTTCAAATCTCTTCTTATCGCAACACGGATTAGAATTATGAGAGATAAGACTTCCACAACAAGTTGTGTAATTGCAATATCTGGTGCTCCTATCAACAATGCTATAACGCATAAGAAATAACCAACAACTCCCACAGCGATAATTGCAGAAAGCAAATCTCTGATTTCAAGTGCTATTATACTTCCTATTATCATAAAAACCAGAAGTAATGTAATAACTCCTTCAATCATTTTTTAAATAAAAATAAGAGTATTAAAACACCAAACAAAATCCATGATAAATAATTCAATAAAACTCCATTATGAGCAAATTTTAAAATCCCTCCAATATAAAAAACTATATTCCTCAAAATTTCATAAATATCAAATATTTTCTTTTCTGCTCCTTTATATAATTGTTTGAAAAATCCAATCTCATAAACTGTCCTGTAAAATTCTGTTCCACTCATAGCCATCTCTTCTGTCTGTATTTCACCACCTATAAAATTCCTTGCTCTTTTAACTTTCACCGTTGAAAGGAGGATGAACATTATTAAACCGAATATCAATGAAATTACCAGAACTGTAAGACCTGGTGAGATAAGCGATATTTTTAAAGAAGGATATACTCCAACTATATTTTTAAAGAAGAGATTTATGGGTAAAGTAAATCCAAATCCAAAAATTATACATAATAAAGCCAGAATTATTGAGGGTAAAATCATCAGAAAACTTACCTCTCCGATTCCTTCGTATTCCTTTTTATGTCCCAAGAATACAGAATGTATAATTTTTAAGAAACTTGCAAGTGTTAAAGCACTCCCTATCATTGCAGAAATTATCCATATAGCCCAGGATGGGTCTCCACTTTTTGCACCTTCAAATAATCCCTGATATATAAACCATTTTGAGAAAAACCCATTAAATGGAGGGACTCCTGATATGGCAAGAGAAGCAATTAAGAAGCAGGTAAATGTTAAGGGCATCTTTGTTGAAAGCCCACCAAGCCTTTCAAGTTCTGTAGTCTTTGTTTTTTCTTCAACTGCTCCTGCTCCCATGAATAAAGCACATTTATAAATTGCATTGTTTAACATATGGAACAGCCCTCCAATAATTCCTATTGGATTTGCAGTTGAAATCCCAAGAACCATATAACCAACCTGACTGACTGCATGGTAAGATAAGAGTTTTTTCATATTATGCTGGACAATTGCCATCATAACTCCTGCAACTATTGTAAATGCTCCAATAAATCTCAATAAAAACCACATTCCTTCATGGAAATTAAACAGATTAAGACAGATTCTTGAAAGTAAATAAATTCCCAAAAGTTTATCCAGGGAAGCAGGTAAAAATGCCATAACAGAAGTTGGAGCAGATTCAGAAATTTCAGGAATCCATGTATGAAGCGGGAAAGCTCCTGCTTTTGCCAATGAAGCAATCAATAAACACAAAAACGCAACATATCCTGCTCTGCTTACAATACTTATTTTTGCTTCACTGATTAAAAATGAACCTGATAATATCCAGATTAGAATTACTCCAAGAATTAAGAAAGAATCGCTTCCTCCAACTATTATAAATGTTTTCTTAGCAGGGAAAGATGCTTTTTCTCCACCTACATTTATCAGCATATAGAGAGAAAATCCCAAAAATCCCCAGAATAAAGTGAATAAAATCAAGTGGTTTGAAAATATTGCGCCTATACTTGCAGAAATTGTCCAGAGAATGTAAGCATAATATCTGCTTAAAAATTCTTTCCCCTTCATAAATGGGATGCTGTAAATTGAAACAATAAATCCAAAGAATGTTGTTGCTAAGAAAGTAAAGATTGAGAGGCTGTCAAATATAAACCAGTAATTTTTTTCAAATGGTAAAGGTTTTTTGACAAAGAAGATTATTGAAATTACAAAAAGAACCAGTGTTGTGATAAGTGTTAAAAATTCCCTTAAAAATTTTGTTCTCTCAGGCAATACCCTTATAAACAATCCAATTAAAAATGTCCAAACTATCAGATCAATTATTCTTTCCATTTTACTCCCAATTCTTCACATACTCTTTTTGTCTTTTCCTGTGATAATTTTATAAGGTCGGAAAAATCATAAATTTTCTTCTTTTTTTCCATATCATAAACAGATACTCTTTCAGTGCAACAGTAACACGGATCAACACCTGCCAGAATTATTGCAACATCAGAAATTGTCTCTCCTATACAGCTTGCTTTAAATGTTGGAATATTCACATAACTTGGTGCTCTTACTTTATGCCTTACAGGTCTGTTTGTTCCATCACTCCTTATATAATGGAAAACTTCCCCTCTTGGTGCCTCTCCATGTCCTATCCCTTCTCCAGGAGGTATATCCCTTACTTCTGTTTCAATCTCTCCCTTTTTCCCTTTTATAGCATCCAAGCATTGCTCAATTATTTTTATAGATTCAAGACATTCAAGTAATCTTACAACTGCTTTATCAAATACATCTCCATTTTCACATGTTATAACATTCCATTCAATCAAATCGTATGCAGCATAAGGCTCATCTTTTCTAACGTCAATATTTACTCCAGATGCTCTTGCTGTTGGCCCCACAGCTCCATAATTTTTAACATCTTCCTTTGTCAGAATTCCAACTCCTTTTAATCTTGCAGCAAGAACAGGGTCATCTAAAACTGCATTTGTTAACATTTCCAGTTTTCCTTTAATTTCTGATAACTTCTTTTTTATTACCGGTATATCCTCATCTTCAATATCTCTTCTAACTCCTCCTATTTTCATCATTGCATAATGGTTTCTATTTCCAGATATCAACTCACATATTTCTAAAACAGGCTCCCTGTATTTCCATGACCACATAAAGACAGTATTATAACCAAGGAAATGACCGGCAAGTCCAAACCAGAGAAGATGGCTGTGGATTCTTTCGAGTTCTGCAATAATACATCTTATATATTTTGCTCTTTCAGGTATTTCAATCTGCAATAAATCCTCAACAGCATTTACATAGGCAATTGGATGGGAAGTTGAACATATTCCGCATATCCTTTCAATTAAAAATGTCACCTGGTCCCAGTGTTTACTTTCAGATATTTTTTCAATAGCTCTATGGTTATATCCAGGTTGCCATTCAACATCCACCACCTTTTCACCTTCACAGTAAAGTGTAAAATATTCAGGTTCTTCTAAAAGTGGATGATACGGCCCAATTGGAACAACAACTCTTTTCTTTCCCATTTTCAGTACTTCCTTAATGGATAATTTCCTTCAGGCCAATCTTCCGGTAACAATAAATGTTTTAAATTTGGATGTCCAACAAAATTTATACCCAGAAGTTCCCATATCTCCCTTTCAATCCATGCGATACCTGGAATAATGTGAGTTAAAGATTTCACTTCTGGTTTGTCCTTGTCCAAATAAACTCTGACTGATAAAACTTTCCCTTCCTCATCAATCCCAAAATGGTATAAAATTTCAAAATTATCAAAATTCTGCAGGCCTGTCGCAACAATATATCTTGCATCCATATCTCTGAATATAAACTTTACTATTTCTTCCAAATCATCTTTGTCACATGTAACATATATCCTTTTCTCATTCGGCTTTTCTATCTTTATCTTTTCTCCAAATTTTTCCCTCAATCTATTTTCAGCATTCATTTTAACTTCTCCAGAAACTTAACAATACCTGCTATAATAGCTTCTGGTTTTGGTGGACATCCAGGAATATAAACATCAACAGGTATAACTTTATCAAGAGGTCCTGCCATTTCATAACCATCTCTGAATATACCTCCAGAACATGCACATGTCCCCACTGCAACTACAACACAGGGTTTTGGAGTCTGGTTGTAAACTTCCTTTACCCTTTTCAAACATTTCTTATTAACAATACCTGTGCATAATAAAACATCAGCATGTCTTGGAGAACCAACAAGAACCATACCGAACCTTTCAATATCATACCTTGGTGTTAAACAATCAAGTATTTCAATATCGCAGTTATTGCATGAACCACCTGTACAGAGATGGTATACCCACAGACTTTTCTTCAATGCTTTCAATTTCAAATTCATCTTCATACCCCCATAAATGCAAGTCCAATTGCCAAAATTCCAAAAGCAGTTAACCAGAACCAGTAAAATCTCATTGCCTGGTCAATTCTCAATCTCGGATTTGTATTCTTTATAAGTATTATTAAAACCAAAATCAAAAGATATTTCAAAATTCCATTTATAACCTTTCCAATTGAGCAGAAAGATATTCCTCCAAGATAAAGAATTATAACAAAAAGTGGCCCAACTATTAAAAGAATTGATTTTGAAAGTTTAAACAATCCAAGCAGAATACCTGAATATTCAATGAATGCTCCAGATGAAATTTCTCCCTCTGCCTCTGCCAGATCAAAAGGAACAAATCCAAGTTTACCAACAAGTGCAAATATGGAAATTATAAATCCAATTATTCCTGAAATTGAAAATATCGTTAAAGAATTTGTCTGCTGGTATTTTAAAATTTCAACAAGAGAAGTTGTTGAGCCACTTTTTACAGCCGGTATAATTATAGCACAGATAAATGGAAGTTCATAACCCAGGAGCAATTTCAATTCTCTGCTAACACCTACAGATGCCAGAATATTTCCGGAAGAACTTCCCCCAAGTATTATAGCCAAGGATGGTAAAGTTAAAAGATAAACAAACAAAATTAAATCTCCCTGGAATCCAAAATTTTTATTCAATACCAGAAATAATATCGTTCCGCACAATGTGACACCGATAAGTGACAGAACCGGAGCAATTACAAATATAAATTTATTACCATTTTCAGGAATATAAACTTCTTTTGCAGTTAATTTAATAAAATCAACAAAATTCTGATACCATGGTGGACCAACTCTAAACTGTATTCTCGCTGTCAATTTTCTATCAATCCAAGAAGCTATAAATCCAAGTATTCCAAGTATCACTGAACTCATCACATAATAACCAATCAAAATACTGATACTCATTTTTTAAATCCGTAAGTTTCAAGCCAGTTAAAAGCTTTAACAATCAAATTATCACCAATTTTATGTATATCTTCCTCTTCTTTTATCTCTTCTTCATCAACAAATTTAACAGCACCATGTGGACATGTTTCAACACATAATGGATTTTCTCCTTCTTTCAATCTGCCGATGCAGAAATCACATTTACTTACAAAGAATGGAATAACTTCAGGGATAATTGTGCCGAATGGACATGCAATTGAACAACTTTTACAGGATATGCATAAAAATGTTGCTCTTTTATTAATCCCTTCAACCCTTTTTAAAGCATCATTTGGACATACCTTTATACATGGATTTTCTTCACATTTTCTGCAGACAAGCATAAATGAAATCAATTCTCTTAAACTTGTAATTCCATTATTTTCAGGATGCATAATATAACTGCATTTTGCCACACATTCAGAACACCTGTTACATATTTCATAATCAATAAATAACTTTTTCATACCCATATATTAGGTTTATCTTTCAATTCTTCGTATGTAAAAACAGGACCATCCTTACAGACAAATAAATTACCTATTAAACAATGTCTGCAATGCCCCACCCCACAATACATCTTCCTTTCCATTGATAAATATATCTGGTTTTCTTTAAATCCGATTTCCAAAAGTTTTAAAGTTGTAAACTTCATCATTATGGGAGGGCCACAGACCACAGCAACTCCATTCCCAACATCCATATCAAGATTATCCAGTGTGCATGTTACAACTCCTTCCATATATTTCCAGTTCTCATCCTTTTTATCAACTGTTATTCTGAAAGATAAAGGCAACTTCTCACATAAACTCTGCCATTCTTCAAAAATCTGCTTTTTATAAATATAGTCCTTCGGAGTCCTTGCTCCACAGCAGAAAATAACCTTTTTATAATCATTTATTGTATGTAATAATGCCAAAAACAGTGCGCGCAGTGGTGCAAGTCCCACACCTCCACCAACAAGCAGTATTTCCTTCCCTTTAAATTTATCAAGTGGATATGGCTTTCCAAATGGCCCTCTTATTCCAACTATATCTCCTTTTTTCAACTGATGTATTTTTTCAGTTACTCTTCCAACCTTCATCACAGTTACTTCTATAAAATCTTTTTCAAATGGAGAAGAAGAAGGAGTAAAGGGTGCCTCCCCAATTCCTGGAACAGTTAATGAAATAAATTGTCCTGCCTGGAAAGTAAATTCCTCTTCAGGTTTTATTCTGATAGTTTTAATAGTCGGTGATTCTTCTATCACATCAAGAACTTCACATTTTACTGGTTTATAAATATTATCCATTTTTCACTTTCTCTTTCCCAATTTCACTTATAACTTTCCTCTTATCAATTTTCCCTATACATCCACTTATACATCTTCCACAACCTGTACATCCTAAAATTCCAAAATTTTCAACCATATACCAGTATTT